>JANNDF010000764.1:0-7785 GCA_031387445.1 Planctomycetia bacterium | reverse complement strand
CATCGAGGGAGGGAAGCATTGCGACGAACCCCGACCGGACCATTGCGGAATCATCCCACGAAGAGCGGGAGTGGCTGCGTGTCACCCTTTCCTGCATCGGCGATGCCGTCATCACCACCGACGCCACTGGAAACATCACCCTCCTGAACCCGGTCGCCGAGGCCCTGACCGGATGGGCGCAAAAAGAGGCCCAAGGCGTCTCGCTGGGGATCGTCTTCAACGCCCTCGACGAGGAAACCCGAAAGCCCGTCGAGTCTCCCGCTGTCCGAGCCGTGCGAGCAGATGGCGTTGCAGGATCGGCGAACAACACCTTGCTCGTTGCAAAGCAGGGTTCGGAGCGGGCCATCGAACACAGCGCCAACCCGATCCTCAATGGCGTGGGGGAAGTCACTGGCCTCTTGGTGGTCTTTCGGGATGTCACGGAGCGGAGGCGGCAGGAGAAGAGGGCGCAAGACGCCCTCGCGTACGCCGACAACATCATCGCCACCTTGCGTGAACCGTTCGCCGTACTCGACGAAAACTTGCGAGTCCAGACGGTGAACGCCGCCTTCTACCGAACCTTCCACGTCTCGAAGAATCAGACAGAGAACTACTCCCTCTTCGTGTTGGGTAACGGCCAATGGGACAATCCCCGGCTGCGAAAGTTGCTGGGCGAAGTGCTGAGTGTCCATCACGCCGTCGAAGACCTCGAGGTTGACCATGACTTTCCGACTATTGGGCGGAAGGTCATGCTGCTCAATGCCCGACGCATCGTCTCGCACAATGGCGGCCCGGACTTGATCCTGCTCGCCATCGAAGACGTGACCGAAGTCCGGCAGGTGGAAAAAAATCGGCAGCGGGACGAGATCGGCTGGAGGAGGTCTGAAATCCAGTATCGGCGACTCTTCGAGAGCGCCAGGGACGGCATTTTGATTCTCGATGAGAAGTCGGGGAAGATCATCGACGCCAACCCCTACATGAGCGAGATCTTGGGGTACGAGCATTCCCATTTCCTGGGCAAGGAACTGTGGGAGATCGGCCTTTTCAAAGACATTGCGTCGAACCGAACGGCGTTCCGGGAACTGCAACTCAAGGGCTTCATCCGGTACGACCACTTGCCGCTGGAAACGCAGGACAAGAGGACGGTCGAGGTCGAGTTCGTCAGCAACAGCTACGACGTGGAGGGTCAGTCGGTGATCCAGTGCAACATCCGGGATTGCAGCGAGCGGTTCCGTTTGGAGCGGGAAATCCTGGTGTCCCTCGACGAGAAGGATGTCCTACTGAAAGAGGTTCATCACCGGGTCAAAAACAACCTCCAAGTGATTTCCAGCCTGTTGCATCTGCAATCCGAGCATACCCAGGACCGGGCGAGCATTCAGATGTTCCGTGAGAGCCAGAACCGAGTCCGCTCGATGGCATTGGTTCATGAGCGGCTTTATCGCTCCAAGGATTTGTCGCACGTCGACTTCACGGACTACATTGGAAGCCTGGCAACACACCTGTTTAGCTCACATCAAATGGATACCGAAAGTATCAACCTGGCGGTTGACGTTCACGGGGTCAAATTGTCCATCGGCAGCGCCGTTCCGTGCGGGTTGCTCCTCAACGAGTTGATCTCGAATTGCTTGAAGCACGCCTTCCGGGGGCGGGAGCGAGGGGAAATCCGAATCGAACTTCGACCCTTCAACGGCGGCGAAATCCTGCTCAGTGTCAGCGACGACGGCGTTGGCCTTTCACCGGACATTGAACCCCAGTCGGGCGAAACCTTTGGGATGCAGTTGATCGCCGACTTGGTGGATCAACTTCACGGCAGCGTGCAAGTCAACCGGGACGCCGGGACCACAGTTCGCATTGTTTTCCCCACCGACGAGGCAAGACTGGCTCTCCGGAAGGATCAGACATGAACGCCGAGGTCGCGGTCTTCGAGAGGAGAGAAGCAGCCGTGCAAGCGGCTCGCATTCTCGTTGTCGAGGACGAGCGCATCGTGGCGAGGAGCCTGGGGAAGCAGTTGGCCACGCTGGGCTATGCGGTCGTCGCCAGCGTCGCGTCCGGTGAAGAAGCGATCAAGAAAGCCGACTCGCTTCGCCCCGACTTGGTGCTCATGGACATCAACCTGGACGGGCCGATGGATGGCGTCGAGGCGGCGGCAATCATTCGCACGGGTTTCCAGCTTCCAGTCGTCTTCCTGACCGCCTACTCCAACATGGAAATCCTGGAGCGGGCGAAAGTGACGGAGCCGTTCGGTTACATCCTCAAGCCCTATCAAGAGCGGGAACTGCACGTCGTCATCGAGACGGCCCTGTACAAGCACCGCATGGAGCGGCGTCAACACGAACTGGAAGAGCAGTTCCGGCAGGCGATGAAGTTGAAAGCCGTGGGCCAACTTGCTGGCGGTGTCGCCCATGCGTTCAACAACCTGATGACGACGGTTCTCGGCCACAGCGAGGTCATGCTCGACGGCATGAAACCTGGCGACCGCTACTTTGCAAACGCCCAGGAAATCAAGAGGGCTGCGACACGGACGGTGCTACTCACGAAGAGGCTGTTGGCGGTCGGCCGCAAGCAGATGTTGGCGCTTCGCCCTGTGGACCTCAACGCCGTGGTCGGCGGACTGGCCCCGGTCATCCGGTTACTCCAGAGCGGCATCCATCTCGACCTCTCCCTGGAATCGGGGCTGGGACTGACGAGGGCAGACCCGGACCAGCTTGAAGAAGCGATTCTCACCTTGGTCCGAAACGCTTGTGAGGCGATGCCGAACGGCGGTCGAGTGAACATCGAGACGGCCAACATCGAACTCGACCAGAGCGACGCGCACGACCACCCGGAAGTTCGACCCGGCCCGCACCTCCTGTTGGCCATTTCTGATACCGGCGTGGGGATGAGTCGAGAGGCGATCAGCCACCTGTTCGAGCCGTTTTATACCAAGAAGGCTGGCGTCGGGGCCGGGCTGGGCTTGGCGGCTGTCTACGGCTTCGTCAAGCAGTGCAGTGGAGACATCGAAGTGAGGAGCGTGGTGGGCAAGGGAACGACTTTCCGACTGTACTTCCCGAAGGCGGTCGAGGGTTCTGAAGAGTATGCTATGTTGGGCCGAGGGCAGCCGACCGAATCGTTTGCCCGGCGATCCACATCCCGCTAATCGCCTCGAACGGGAGTGCTTCAATGCCAAAGAGCGAAGACGATCGCGTCATCTTAACAACACCTGAATGGGACATTTTGTTCCAGGGATCCCGGAGCCTGCTCGGGATTCTGGGATTCGACTGGCGCTGCATCCGGTTCAATCACGCCTGGGAGAAGGTTCTCGGCTACAACGCGGAAGAAATATCGTCCGCGACATTCCTGAGCTTCATGCACCCCGACGACCAGGCGGTCAGTCTGGCAAATATCGAGTCGATGTCGAGTGGCGAGGTGATCGCCTCCTTCGAGAATCGCCTCCGCTGCAAAAACGGAACGTATCGTTCATTTTTGTGGAGTGGGACGCCCCTCCGAGATCGCCACCTTTTTTCCGTCATCGGCCACGACATCACCGAGCAGAAGAGGACGGATCAGGCACTGCGAGAAAGCGAGGAACGGCTGCGATTGGCTCTTGAAGCCGCGAACATGGGGACGTTCGATTGGGATGTTCCGCACAACCGCATCTCCTGGTCGCGCTGGCATGAAGAACTCTGGGGATTCAAGCCGGGCGAATTCGGCGGTACGTACGAAGCGTTCGCGGAACGTGTGCATCCGGACGATCTGCCGCGCATCAACTCCGAAGTCGAACGGTGCATCGCCGCACGCGATCCGTTCGCCGCAGAATTCCGCGTTCTGTGGCCCGATGGAAGTGTGCATTGGATATTCGGTCGGGGAGAGTTCGCCTTTGCAGCGGACGGTCAGCCCATTCGGATGCTCGGTACGGTGATGGACATCACACTGAAGAAGCGGTCGGAGGACCGATGGCGTCGGCTCATCGAATCGAACATGCAGGGAATTCTGTTCTGGAATAACAGCGGGGAGATTTCCGATGCCAATGATGCATTCCTGGCGATGGTGGGCTACTCCCGCGAAGATCTGAACGCAGGGCATCTGAACTGGCGGGCGATGACACCGCCAGAATTCGCCGACCGCAGCCGGATCGCACTGGAGGAACTCGCCGCGACCGGCCTCTGCAAGCCGTACGAGAAGGAGTATTTCCGCAAGGACGGGTCGCGGGTCTCGATCTTGATCGGCGCGACGGTCTTCGCGGATTCCCCGGATACGGGGGTCTGCTTCGTGGTCGACATCACCCACCGGAAGCAGGCAAACGATGCACTGCGGTTGCGGGACCGGGCAATTCAATCTGTGTCGCAAGGCATCGTTCTCACCGACCCCAGCCAGCCGGACAACCCCATCGTCTATGCCAGCCCTGGCTTCCTACGAATGACAGGCTACGGAGCCGAAGAGGTCATGGGCCGGAACTGCCGGTTCCTCCAGGGTGTGGACACGGATACGAACGCGGTCGCACGCGTCCGGGACGCCGTGCGGGATACAAAACCCTGCAAGGTGGAGATGCTCAATTACCGGAAGGACGGCACGCCCTTGTGGAACGAGTTGACTCTCGCCCCGGTGACGGACGAGGGCGGGGTGTTGACGCACTTCGTCGGCGTCCAAACGGACGTGACCGAGCGGCGCAGCCTGGAGAATCAGTTCCGGCAGGCACAAAAGATGGAGGCGGTCGGGCAACTGGCGGGCGGCGTGGCCCACGACTTCAACAACCTCCTGACCATCATTTCGGGCTACAGCGACATCATCCTGTCCACGGCGAAGCGGGATGATCCGATCCGGGCGTTCGTGACGAGCATCAGCGAGGCGGGCGAACGAGCGGCCTCGCTCACCCGCCAGTTGCTCGCCTTCAGCCGCAAGACGGTGCTGGAACCGAAGGTGCTGGACCTGAACGAAGTCGTGCGGGAAACCGGGAAGATGCTGCGGCGGCTGATCGGCGAGGACATCTTGCTGACCACCGTTCTCAACCCGACCATCAGCCGGGTGAAGGTCGATCCCGACCAGTTGGGCCAAGTCTTGATGAACCTGACCGTTAACGCCCGTGACGCCATGCCCAAGGGCGGCAATGTGACCCTCGAGACGAAGGCCGTCGAACTGGACCACGAGTACGCCCGCCTTCACGCCGACGTGACGCTGGGAAAGTACGTCTTGCTGGCGGTGTCCGACACCGGCAGCGGCATGACGGAGGACGTGAAGGCCCGCATCTTCGAGCCGTTCTTCACGACGAAGGGGGTGGGCAAGGGGACCGGGCTGGGGTTGTCGGTGGTCATGGGCATCGTCAAGCAGAGCGGCGGGCACGTGGAGGTCTACAGCGAACTCGGCCACGGCACGACGTTCAAGCTCTATTTCCCCGCCGTGGAGGAACTGGCCGACAGTGCCAAACCTCAGTCGCACGCCGGGATCAGGCGAGGGACGGAAACGGTCCTGTTGGTCGAAGACGAGGACGGCGTTCGGGCTCTAGCATTCCTGGTCCTGCAAACACAGGGCTACAAGGTGCTGGCGGCGAGTGACGGCAAGGATGCGCTGCGTGTCGTGGCGAAGCATCTTGGTTCCATCAACATCCTGGTGACGGACGTGGTGATGCCGGGCATGGGCGGTCGGGAGGTGGCCGAGGCGCTGCAACCCCGCTACCCGCAGATGAAGGTACTCTACACCAGCGGCTACACCGACGACGCCGTGGTGCGCCACGGGATCGTACAAGCGGAGTCTGCATTCCTCCAGAAGCCGTACTCGCCTCAAGCGCTGGCGAAGAAGGTGCGGCAAGTCCTGGAGAACAAGTGATGGCCGAGCGAACCGCTGCGAGATACATCCTGAGTCAACGCCCGGTGCTGGCCCAGGCGGTCGTCGCCCGCCAGTACGCCTGCCAGCCCGACCTGCAACAGCGGTATGGCGACGGCGGGATGGCGAAGTGCGTCCAGGACACCGATTACACCCTGGCCTACCTCGCCGCCGCCCTGAACTATTCCAGCCCGGCCATCTTTCAGAGTTACATCGCCTGGGCCAAGAACGTCCTGGAGGTCCGCAACGTCCGCATCGAGGACGTGGACGATAACCTGCGGATCATGGAGAGCGTACTGCGAGAGCAACTGCCCGATGGCAGTGCTGCCGCTGCCGTGCCGTACTTCGATGAGGCGATCCGAACGCCACCGCAGGGCGTGGCGGATCGTCCGCCGTTGCTGGAGGGCGACGACCCGCTCTCGGAACTGGCCCGTCGATACCTCCAGGCGCTGCTGGGGACGGAACGCCCGGAGGCCAGCCGTCTGATCCAAGCGGCATTCCAATCCGGCGTGCTGATCACCGACCTGTACCTGCACGTCTTCCAGCGCTGCCAGCGGGAGGTCGGGCGGTTGTGGCAGTTGAACCAACTGTCCGTGGCCGAGGAGCATTACTGCACGGCGGCGACCCAGTTCGTCATGTCACAACTGCACCCGCTCCTGTTCTCGC
The DNA here is from genome assembly GCA_031387445.1 of Planctomycetia bacterium. Taxonomy (GTDB): domain Bacteria; phylum Planctomycetota; class Planctomycetia; order Gemmatales; family Gemmataceae; genus JALHQU01. The sequence goes on along the minus strand of JANNDF010000764.1, from coordinate 1,344 downwards.
TGCCCAAGACGGGGCGGCGGCTGATGGCAACGTCCGTCGCCGGGGAATACCACGAAGTCGGCCTGCGGATCATCACCGACCTGTTCGAGGCGAACGGGTGGGATGGCGTCTACCTGGGGGCCAACGTCCCCGCCCGGAGTCTGATTCAGACTCTCGAACGCCACCACCCGGACGTGCTGGCGATTTCCGCCACGATGCCGTTCCACCTCCCGGTGGTCGAAGACCTGATCGCCCTGATCCGCTCCTCGCCCGACGTTTCGGCCACGAAGATCATGGTGGGCGGTCGCCCGTTCAACATGGACCCCGACCTCTGGCGGCGGGTGGGCGCTGACTGCTACGCCGCCGATGCGGGCGAGGCACTGGAGATCGCCAACCGCCTGATCCCCGCAGCACTGGCAACCCAAAGTCAGGCCGCGCGAAGTGCGCCGACGGAGTTCTTGGCCCTGACCACCCCGCCCGTCCAGGTTCGACCCGAAGAGGAAGCCTCTCGGTTCGCCGAGTTCACCCGACTGACCAGCGACTTGCTCACGGCGCAGCGGGAACTGGCGAAGAAGAATGCGGACCTGGAGCGAGAGATCACGGAGCGGGAGCGGTTGGAGGAACAAGTCCGGCAGGCGGAGGTCATGGAAGCGGTCGGGCGGCTGGCGGGCGGCATGGCCCACTCGCTCAACAGCCTGATGACGACCGTGTTGGGCCACTGCGAGATCACGCTGGGCCGGATGCGTCCCGCCGACCCATCGTTTGCGAGCCTCCAGGAGATCATGCGGGCCAGCACCCGGACGGCGGCGATCACGCAGAAGTTGCTGGCGTTCGGGCGCAGGCAACTGCTGACCCTGCGGCCCGTGAACCTCACCGCCGTCGTCGGGGACTTGGAGCCGACCCTGCGGGCCATGCTGGGCCGGGTTCGCCTCGAACTGGACCTCGGTCCGGGAGTGGCCCCGACGAACACGGACCCTGGCCACGCCGAGAAGACCGTCCTCACCCTGGTCCGAAACGCCCTAGACGCCATGCCGGACGGCGGGACTCTGACGATCCAGACATCCGGCGTGGAACTCGGCGCAGATTACGTCCACAATCACCCGGAGGTACGCCCCGGCAGTTACGTCCTGCTTTCCGTCTCGGACACGGGGACCGGCATGGACGAGGGATCGCTCGGCCACCTGTTTGACCCGTTCGTCCGGGAACTCGGTTCGGGGAGCGGGTTAGGGCTGGCGGCGGTCTACGGCTTCGTGAAGCAGTGCGGCGGCGACATCGACGTACAGAGCGTCGTCGATGAGGGGACGACGTTCCGCCTGTTCTTCCCGGCTCACGCCGGGGAGGAGGCGAAAGCACCTGTCCCCACTT
>JANNDF010000680.1:0-2713 GCA_031387445.1 Planctomycetia bacterium | reverse complement strand
CTCGACCACCTCCGCGGCCACCCCCGGCCCGTCCACTTTCGCCATGCGGTCGCGGCACTCCTCCGCCTTCTGTCGGAAACTCGGCACGGCCAACAGCCGTTCCACCGCCCCACGCACCCGTTCGGCCGTCGCCCGCTTCGGGGCCATCACTTCACCCGCCCCCAGCCACGCCACCCGCGAGGCCACCCCCGGCTGGTCGTTCGTCACCGGCAGGCAGATCATCGGCTTGCCGGCGGCGAGGGTTTCGAGCGCGGTGTTCAACCCGGCGTGCGTGATGACCGCCGTCGCCCGCTTCACCAGTTCCAACTGCGGGGCGAACGGCACCACCACCGCGTTCGCCGGCACCGGCCCGTCCCACGTCGCCTCCCGCCGGCCGAGCGACAGCACGACCCGCACCGGCAACGACGCACACCCTTCCAGAATGGCCGCGAACGCCCCTTTCAGCCGGTTCTGCATGGTGCCGAGCGAGGCGTACACCAGCGGGCGGCCGTCGAGCGTGTCGAACGGGAACGGCACGTCGGCGTCGCGGCCGCGGGCGTGCCAGGGGCCGGTGTAGTGGACCTGCGGGGGCAACCGCTCGCGGGGGTAGTCGAAGAACGCCGGCTGCTGGGCGACGTGGACCAGCCCGTAGTCGCGGTCGCGGCCGGGCACCCGCACGGGCAAGTTGTGCGTGCGACGGAAGGCGTTCATGCTCTCGTCGAACGGGCGACGGGCGACGGCCAGCACCCAGTTGCCGAAGCGATTCCGCAGGCGGGCGAGCGGGCCGGGGTGATACGCCCACGCCGTGACGGCCGGTGGGACGGCCGGCTCTTGATACAGGGCGATTGCGTTGCACGCGACGGCGAACGGCAGGCCGAGCAGTTCCGCCACACACCCGCCGGCGGGGGACACCTGGTCGGTGACGACGGCATCGATCTGCTCCGCCCGCATCGCGTCCGGCAGGTCGCGGAGGCTGATTTCGGCCACCCGCCGGAGGAGAGCGATGGTCAGTTTCACGGCCGCCAACCCGGCCATCTCGGCCAGTTTCGCCGTCCCGCGATCGATCTCGCCGTCGGCGTGCTCCTTCACCCCGATGGGCCGGAACCCCAGCCCGCACCGCAGGGCCGTCCGCTCCGCCTGGGGGAAACCGACGAGCGTCACCCGGTGCCCGCGACGGGCCAGTGCCACGCCGAGCGTGGACATGGGGTTCAGGTGGCCGTGCATCTCCGGGCAAACGAGGGCGACGTGCATGAGGCGGTATCCGTGCGGGCGAGGGCACGGGAACGATACGAACCGCGGGGAGACAGAGATGTGCGGTCAGCCGGAAGACTTGTCCGAGTCGGGCGCCGCTTCTTGAACCAGGAAGGTGATGTTCCGCGAGCAGAGGGCGATCTTGTCGCCCGGTCTGAGGCGGGTCGGGCCGTGAATGCGGTTGCCGTTCAGCACGGTGCCGTTCTTCGACGCCACGTCGTGCAGTTCGCAGGTGCCGTTGCGGTGCACGATGATGGCACAGTGCCGGCGGGAGACGCACTCGTCGCGGATGGTGACGGTGTTGTCGGGCAGGCGACCGATGCTGTTCACCCCGACCAGAAGGGGGTGCAGTTTCTCCCCATCTTGTACGAAGTAGCGCTGGCCGAGGGCGACATCATAAATGACGGTGGCACCGTCGCCGGGATCGAGCGGGGACGGCTCGTCGAGGTCACCGGAAAGGGTCCGCAACCCGCAACTGGCTTCGAGCCGAGCACGGGCCGCGCGGAAGTCCTCCCGCCGGGGCAGGCCTTCAAGGTGTAAACTTTGAAACCGAAGGTCGGCCATGCCGAACCTCCGAATGTCGGAGCGACGGGAGTAGATACACCGGAGCGAGCCGAAATCTTCCTGACCCGAATGCCGGCGTTGCGAATCCGCCCTGAGTCGATTCTCTAGAAGCATTCGGACGGGACACCAGACAGTCAACACCCACTCGACCGGATTTATCCCAATTTCCCAGTGGGATGTCGGGTATTGTAGAGAGTTTGCCCAAGTGTCCGCAAAGAATCAACTGGAAAAACTTGAGACAGTCGCTTTCGATCTCTCTTCATGCGACACCACATGCATTTTTAGCATTAAGCGTGCCGCATGGGGCTGCCTCACGGAATTTTGTGCGGCGACGAGTTGTTGTTCCTGGCACTCGGCCGCGGATTCGCCATAAATCAGGGATCAAACGGCCTTTTCGACACCTTGGCCGGATGATTTGCATTTCGCCACGTGGTTTTTCCGTTCGGTGGGGGGAGAGGTGCGAACCACCCGGCCCGTTGACACACCCGACACTCGCAGTACGATAGCACTTTCCCACCCACTCCCTCCGGCGACCCGGCGAGGACTCGGCGAACATGATCCGGACGAAACGGCTGCGGCCGACCAAGAACCGCTGTAAGTTCTGCACCAAAGACGGCTGCCCGCGGCCGGCGTTCGTGGACTATAAGGACGTGGTGTCGCTGAAGAAGCTGGTGTCGGCCCAGAGCAAACTGTTCAGCCGCAAGCGGAGCGGGCTGTGCGCCCCGTTCCAGCGGGCCGCCACCCTGGCCGTCAAGCGGGCGCGGTTCATCGGCCTGATGCCGTACGTCGGCGAGTGAGCGTGGTCTGCTCGCTCCGCGAGCGGGTTCCGACGGCCGCTTCGCACACACCCGGCCCCGCGGCCGGGTTGTTTTTTTTAGGCGAACGGCGCGACGTGAGTCCGCCGGTTCTGAACCACACC
>JANNDF010000654.1:0-1167 GCA_031387445.1 Planctomycetia bacterium | reverse complement strand
CGAACCCCGGCAGTCATGCCGGGGGTGGTTGATCCCGCACCCCCGGCATGACTGCCGGGGTTCGCCCGGAATCGCCGAACCGCTCGGCCAGCACGCCGGGCATCCGCCGCCAGTAGTCCGCCGCCGCCCGCAGCACGGCCGCTGCGATCGGCCACTGGTACTTCGCCCCCGGTCGCCTCAACAGGGCGAACGCGAACGCCCGCCCCGCTCGTACGGTCAGCCCGACCGCCGCCAGCACCGCCGTCGTCGGGTCACCCCACCGCAGGCTGACCAGCGCGCGGTTCCGCTCGGCATAGTAGGCGTGGGTCGGGGAGTCGTCCGCACCGACCCGGTGTCGCACCACCGCCCGCGGGCAGTACACCACCCGCCGCCCGGCCCGCCGCCACCGCCACGCCCACTCCAGGTCTTCGGAGTACAGGAACAGCCGCGGGTCGAACAGGCGCTCGTCGGGCGGCGGGGCGGGCACGGCCAGGGCCGCCGCACACCCGCCGAACACCTCGCCCCCGCCCTCGTACCGCCCGTCGTCCGGCTGGCGGAACCCGCGGTCGGCCCCGCGGCCGTCTCGCAACAGGAACAGCCCGCCGCTGTTCAGCCGGGTGGGGTCGTCGGCCAGCAGCAGTTTGCAGGCGATGGCACAGCCAGGGTTCTCGCCGACCGCCCGCGCCACCTCTTCCAGCCAGAACGGGTCTGGAATGGTGTCCGGGTTGAGGAGCACCCAGTACCGCCCGCGGGCGTGGCGACCGGCCCGGTCGTTCCCCTCGGCGAACCCGACGTTCCGCGGCAACCGCACCACCGTGATGCCGCCGAACTGCTCGGCCAGATCGGCGGAGCCGTCGGCAGAAGCGTTATCGAGCAGAACGACCTCAAAGTGCTCGCGGGGGAGCGTCTGACGGGTGAGGGCGGCCAGGCAGGCGGGCAGGTGGTCGCGGGAGTTGAACGCGACGATGAGGACGGAGAGGAGGGGAGAGTTTTTCGGGACCTCACCCCCCGGCCCCCTCTCCATGAATGGAGAGTGGGTGTTCAAGGTGTGTTCGGGGTTGGTGTGTTCGGGGTTGGTGTGTTCGGGGTTGGTGTGTTCGGGGTTGGTGTGTTCGGGGTTGGTGTCTTCGCCGCGAGCCGTGCTCGCGGGAGTGCGCGCCCGCTCGCCCGGCTCGCGGCGAAGAACGG
>JANNDF010000619.1:0-2229 GCA_031387445.1 Planctomycetia bacterium | reverse complement strand
TACCGGAACCGCCGTCGCGGTCACACGCTGATGATGAAGAACGTGGCCGGACTGCACAACCGCATGTTCGGGTGAGCCACCCGCGGGAGGGGAGACGTCCACCTGCACCGCCCTACCGCGTATCGCGCAGCGACTCTAATGTGCTGACGTGATCGCCCTCTTCGCCGCAAGCATCGCGAGCGCCAACCGCCCTGTCGCTCGCGATGCTCGCGGTGAACACAACTCACGATTCCCCTTTGAACACCCCCTCTCCCGCCCCAGGGAGAGGGGGCTGGGGGGTGAGGGCATACAAAGACTGTCCTCCCAAGAGCCTCTCCTCATGGCCCGCACACTCCTCGCATCCGCGTTGCTCCTCCTCTTCGCCCTTCCCGCGTCTGCGGCCGATCCGTTCGCCCCAAAGAACCTGTCGGCGTGGTGCATCGTACCGTTCGACGCCAAGAAGCGCGGTCCGGAAGCCCGCGTGGACATGCTCAAGCGGCTCGGCTTCACGCGGTACGTGTACGACTGGCGGGCGGAGCATCTGCCGACGTTCGACCAGGAGGTCGGGCTGTTGATGAAGGCCGGCATCACGCTGCAAGGGGTCTGGTTCCCGGCGGGCGTGGGCGCGGACGGCGAGACGCTGCTGGCGGTGTTGAAGAAGCACGACGTGAAGACCGAACTGTGGGTGATGCTGCCGCAACCCGACGCCAAGCTGAGCCAGGACGACAAAGTCAAAGTCACGTCGGAGCTGGTGGCGAAACTGGCGAAGACGGCCGCAAACGGCGGGCACAAGGTGGGGCTGTACAACCACGGCGGGTGGACCGGCGAACCGGAAAACCTGCTGGCGGTGCTGACGGCAGCGAAGTGCGAGAACGTCGGCATCGCGTACAACCTGCACCACGCTCACCACCGACTCGACAAGTTCGCGGACGACCTGAAGGCAATGACCCCACACCTCTACTCGCTCAACCTGAACGGCATGGAGGCGAACGGCGACACGAAGGGGCGGAAGATCCTGTGCCTGGGCGACGGCGAGGACGACGCGAAACTGCTGAAGGTCATCCGCGACAGCAAGTACGCCGGGCCGGTCGGCATCATCGGCCACACCGACGACGACGCCGAGGACCGGCTGGCCGACAACCTGAACGGACTGGCGTGCCTGCTCCGCGATGACGGCTACCGCCCGGCCTTCCGCACCGCCAGCGTGCGAACCGTCGTGGCGAAACTGGAGCGGTCGAAACTCGACGCCCCGCTCGCGTTCGTCGTGAAAAGCCAAGGGGCGAAGGCCGCGCAACTGAAGGTGTATGTGTCCGACGACAAGAAGGGGCCGAAGGACTACGCCGACCTCACCCCGCTCGCCGGCACCACCGAAGCCACGCCCGACGGCCTCCGCTTCACCCCGCGGTTCCCGCCGTCGCCCGGCACCAAATACCGGCTCATCTTCGACACGTTCACCGCCGAGTTCACGGTCACGAAGGTGCCGCCGGTCAAGCCGACCGAAGTGACGGCCATTCACCCCACCGCCGATAAGGTGCCCGAGAACCTGTTGCGGGTCTACCTACAGTTCAGCGCCCCGATGGCCCGCGGGGACGTGTACAAGTTCGTGAAACTGGTGGGCAGCGACGGCACGGAGGTGAAAGACGCTTTCCTCGAAATCGGCGAAGAACTGTGGTCGGCCGACGGCAAGCGGCTGACCCTGCTGTTCGATCCGGGGCGTGTGAAGCGGGGGTTGAAGCCGCGGGAGGTGGCCGGGCCGATCCTGGAAACGGGCAAGAAGTTCGAGGTGGTGGTGAGCAAGGATTGGCCCGACGCCGACGGCTTCCCGCTGACGGAAGAGAAGCGGTGGAAGTTCTCCGCGACCGATCCGGACGACACACCCATCGACCCGGCGAAGTGGAAGCTGACACCGCCGGAGCGGAAGGGGGCGCTGCATGTTGTCTTCGACAAACCGCTCGACCACGCCCTGGTGAACCGCATGGTGTGGGTGGAACTGGACGGCAAGCGGCTCGACCTGCCAATGGGGGTGCCCGACAACGCGACCTGGGCAGACATCGGCGGGGGGAACAGCGTCTGGACGCCCGGCAAGTACAAGTTGGTGATCGACACGCGGCTGGAAGACGTGTGCGGCAACCGCGTCGGCCGGGCGTTCGAGGTGGACGTGCTGAAACCCGTCACGCAGAAGGTCGAGACGAAGACCGTCGAGCGGGAGTTCGAGGTGAAGTGACCGTGGCTCCTGGCGAGCGGGGGGCG
>JANNDF010000609.1:0-1055 GCA_031387445.1 Planctomycetia bacterium | reverse complement strand
GGCCTTGTGTTCTCGGCCGGCGGGACGCCGGCCCCACCAAACTGAGACACCACGGCCGCGAGGGGACAGTTGCTCTACGGGTGCCGAGTTGTGAGAATGTCGGGTGCCCGGAGGAAGCTGCCATGAACTCTAAATTGACTTCATCCGCCAGCCGGCGTGCGTTTACGCTGATCGAGCTGCTGGTCGTCATCGCCATCATTGCCATCCTGATTGGCCTGCTGTTGCCGGCCGTGCAGAAGGTGCGCGAGGCGGCCGCCCGCATCACCTGCGGGAACAACCTGAAGCAGATGGGCCTGGCCATGCACAACTACGCCGGCGTGTACGGGGCGTACCCGCCGGCCTTCCGCAACACCGCCCGCACCGGCACCGGCGACTTCTACCCCGGCTGGGGGTGGGGCACACTCATCTTGCCGTTCGTCGAACAGGAGAACCTGTACCGCCAACTGAACCCGGACCAGGTGCCGTTCGGCCCGAACCCGCCGAGCCTCGCCTTCGCCACCCCCACCGCACTCACCCAGACGCCGCTGAAAATCTTCCGCTGCCCGTCGGACAACGGCCCGGCGCTCAATCCGTTCCGCCTGCTGCCGGCTGACGGGTCGCACGCCATGTCCAACTACCGGGCCATCTGCGGCACCGACACCAACGGCACGTTCATCGTGAACGAGGACCGCAATGGCATCCTGTGGCAGAACAGCCGGGTGACGTTCGAGGCCATCACCGACGGCACGTCGAACACGGTGGTGGTGGGCGAGTGCGTGTTCGACGACCGCCCCGGCGTGAACAAGTGGGCGGCCTTGTGGGCCGGGCACACCGGCGTGTATCAGGGGTCTGTGCGGATCAGTGACGTAATGTGGCACCTGGATGAGAACTCGGCGCAGATCAACGGCACCGCCGTGCAGGCGTTCAGTAGCCGGCACAACGGCGGCGTGTACTTCGGGTTCGGCGACGGGTCGATCCGGTTCGTCCGCGACGGGGCCGACGCGAACGTGGTCAAGTGGCTCGGCTGCCGCAACGACGGGCGAGTGCTGAATCTGGACTTCTGACTGCTGTAGCCG
>JANNDF010000557.1:0-3406 GCA_031387445.1 Planctomycetia bacterium | reverse complement strand
ACTCGGGGTTAAGTGCCGCCCGGCAGGCGGCACCTACTTGGCCTGCGGCTTCACGATCAGGCGGTCGAGCACCCACAGTTCGAGCAGCAGGAAGGCGATGCCGACCACCGCCATGGCGTACCCGAGGCCGTCGTGGACGGCGTGCTGGGCGTCACGGTCCCGCACCCAGAAGTAGTAGATCAGGCCGGTGGCGGTGATCCGCAGGATGTTCGACAGCACGGCGATGGGCAGCACGCTCAGGCCGATGCAGAACTTCTCGAACATGGTGCGGCGGACGAGGAACACCGCCCCGGCGCCGATGGCGGCGAACGTGAGCAGCATCTTCAGGCCGTTGCACGCGTCTTCCACGCCCAGCGGCACCATGTCGTCGATGTGGATCAGGTTGCCGGTGTTCACCGCCGGCAGGCCGATGGTTTGCAGCAGGTAGGTGCTGCTCACGGTGGCGATCACCTTCAGCGGCCCGCCCAGGTTCTGCTCCATCTCGTAGGGCAGCGGCACCAGGAAGATGAGGAACACCAGGCCGGGCCAGCAGTTCTTCACCAGCCGCCAGCCGCCCACGCCGAGTACACCGGCGGCCACGCTCAGCAGCAGGGCGAGGGCGTCGAACTGGTGGAACAGCAGCCCGCCGGCCAGCCCGCGGAGGACGAGGGTGAAGGCGAGCACCCCGCCGGCGATGTACGGCTGCGGGGCGGAGAACCACACCCCGTCGGCCGGGCGGCGGCGGTAGACGATGAACGCGGCGGCGAACGGCACAAGGAAGCCGTGCGAGTACGACGGGTCGTTCGACCACTTGCCGACCAGCCAGTCGAGCGTGGGGAAATACGCCCACCCCAACACGACCGCGGCAAGGCCGAACAGCCAGAGCGGGGGCGACTTCGCTTTCGGCCGCTCGGAAGCGGTGGCGGAAGCGGCGCGGGTCGAGGGCACCGGCGGCGACTCCACCGTAGTCAAACTGATGACGGGTTCAGGGCGGACGGAGGGAGTGGCGGGCGCGGGTGTAGTTTCGAGGAGCATCCGGTCTCACCGTTCCGTGGTGTTGGTCCGTCCGGGTCAGCCTTGACCCGGTTCGCCGGCCCGATTATTCCGGGCAGGTCAAGCGGCGCGGTCTTTCGAGGGGCGAATTGTGACCATCGTGCCGAACTGTCGCAACCCCAACATTCCGACTCGCCGGGAAAAAGTTCAACCCGCGGTATTGCGGAATCCGACACGAGGCGCCGCAATGGTCCGCGAGTTGTTCGGCCTGCTGGCGGTGCTGGTGGGTGTGGGCGTCGCGTCGGCGGAGCCGCCGGCGCAGCAGGTGTTGGCGAAGGCAAACGTGCCCCCGCGGGCCGGAGACGCCTTCGTGGTGTCGAACAAGGCGGTGAACGGGATGGTGTTACCGGTGCCCGGTCTGGGGTTCGTACCGGTGCCGGTGGCGGTGTGGCGGTGTGAGGTGTGGCATACACCTCCCGGTGCCCCGGCCGGTTCCCCGCGGGTGCGGGACGTCGTGACACTGTTCACTTTCGGGGAGTGAGCTCTCGGTGTCACCACTGTCTTACCCGATCATCGCCGTCCCCGATTTGCATGGGCAGTTGCGCTGGCTCGATGCCCTCGTCGCGACACTGCGCACGCACGACGTGTGGCCGACCGCCTCGCTGGCGTTCCTCGGCGACCTGGTGGACCGCGGGCCGGACGTGAAGGGGACCGTTCAGCGGGTGATCGACCTGCTGGCCGAAAAGCCCGGCAGCGTGTGCGTGATGGGCAACCACGACTTCGCCCTTGTGAAGGCGGCCGGGTTGGGCGGGGCGGCGGAAGAATTTTGGATCGACAAGTACCGCGAGAACTACGACAGCGACCGCACGTTCCTCAGCTACCTCGGACGCGCCGCGGAACGCGGCAACCCTGAGAAATGGGTGAGCGATCTCGCCGCACTCCGCGAAACGGTGCCCGAGTCTCATCGCACGTTCCTGGCGGGCCTGCCGTGGGTGGCGGAGGCGGCCGGACACGTGTTCTTGCACAACGGCTTGTCGCGCGAGTTGAACGAGCCGGCCGCAATCCAACTGCACGCCCTGCGGCAACGGCGGTGGGCCGGCGTGGTGTCGCCGACGCTGGGAACCAAGACGTTCGACCTTTGGCAGGACTTCTATCCGGTGTGGCTCGGCGCCGACCGGAAAGTGAATGCCGACCCCCTGCCGCTTCCCGGACGGGTGCAGGTGGTCGGCCATGTTCGAGTGGATCAGCCGGATGTGAACGCGACCCGCATTCGGCTGGATACGACTGGCGGAGTCCACCCGCCGGTCACCGCCGCGGTGTTCCGTGGGGCAACGGCCCCACCGGAATTCGTCACGCCCACTTAGCGCGGCTTCTTGGGGAAGCGGCGGCGGAGGGCGCTGATGCGGTTGGCCGGAAGTTCGTGAACGAGCGGACCGGGCACGACGGCGGTCGGCTTGTCGGCGACCGGTTGCAACACCTCGGCGAGGCGGTTGACGACCGCCGGGGCGACGATGGTTACCGGCGCCGGAGCGGCTTCCTGCTGCTTCTTCTCGTGGATTTCGGCGCGGTCCACGCGAACCGACTTCGGCGCGGAGATGCCAATCTTCACCCGCCCCGGCGCCACTTCGACGACGGTGATGCGGATGTTATCCCCGATGATGATCTCTTCGTTCGGCTTGCGGGTGAGGACGAGCACGGTAGACCCTCCTTGGGTGTGCGGGATGTGCTGGCGACTCCGTCGAGTTTTTCAGAGCAACCGGCGTGCCGCCGGGATTTCCTCAAGTTCGACGATCGCTTCAGGTAGGCGGGATTGGGGTTGACGCTATTTCGTCTACCTCACTGCCCGCAGTATACATCCACTTCTGAAGGGAAAATACCGCACGAGTTCAGAATTCTTTCAGATTTTGTCAAATTGTGTCGATTCTACTTGCCGAGACGACCGCCTCTCTCCGGTGAGAAGGGCCGTTCTCATCGTTCCACTCGCCCGGTGGGGATCATGCGCCAACTCCTTTCGAGTGCCGGCCTGCTGTTCGTGCTGGCTGTCACGGCCACGGCGCAACCTTCACCCAATCCGCTGTTTGCTCCGCCGACCGGGGATCCGTTCGGCTCCTCCTTCTACACCGCCCCGAATACAAACACTCTTCCGAATGGCTCCGACGTGCCACCACCGGCGCCCGAAGCCCTGCTCGGACCAGGTGATGCGCTCTGCCGCGAGCGGGTGTGGCTGTCCGCTGACTTCCTGTACGCCGCCGCCTCCCGCACACTTCTTCCGCCGCTCGTCACCAGTTCGCCCGCGGGTACTCCAGCCGCTGACGCAGGCATCCTTGGTCGCCCGACAACCGCCGCGGCCTTCGGCGGAAACCAACTGTCCGAGTTACGGCCGAGCCTACGGGTCGATGGTGGTGTGTGGTTTTGCGAGCGTCTCGGGGTCGAT
>JANNDF010000508.1:0-7749 GCA_031387445.1 Planctomycetia bacterium | reverse complement strand
GTGCCGCTCGGCAAGCGGCACCTACCAGACGCACAGAAATGAAACTGCCGATTTACATGGACAACAACAGCACGACCCGCACCGACCCGCGGGTGGTGGAGGCCATGCTGCCGTTCTTCACCGAGCATTACGGGAACGCCGCCAGCCGCAACCACTCGTTCGGCTGGGACGCCGAGAAGGTGGTGGACGAGGCCCGCGACCAGATCGGCAAGCTGATCGGGGCGACGGGCAAGGAGGTCATCTTCACCAGCGGGGCGACCGAGAGCACCAACCTGGCACTCAAGGGCGTGGCCGCCATGTACAAGAAGAAGGGCAACCACTTCATCACCCAGGTGACGGAGCACAAGGCGACGCTCGACACCTGCAAGCGGCTGGAACGCGACGGGTGTAGCGTGACCTATTTGCCGACCGACAAGTTCGGCCGGGTGAGTGGCGAACAGGTGCGGAACGCCCTGACGGACAAGACGATCTGCGTCAGCATCATGTCGGCGAACAACGAGATCGGCACCGTCCTGCCGGTCGCCGACATCGGCAAGGTGTGCAAAGAGAAGGGCGTGCTGTTCCACACCGACGCGGTGCAGGCGGTGGGCAAGTTGCCGGTGGACGTGCAGGCGATGGGCATCGACCTGCTGTCGCTCAGCGGGCACAAGATTTACGGGCCTAAGGGGATCGGGGCGCTGTACGTGCGGAAGAAAGACCCGCGGGTGCGGCTGGAACCGATGATCGACGGCGGCGGGCACGAAAGGGGCATGCGGAGTGGCACCCTGCCGGTGCCGCTGATCGTGGGACTGGGCAAAGCGTGCGAGATCGCCCGCACCGAGATGGCCGACGAGATCGCCCGCACGTTCGCCCTCCGCGAGCGGCTCCGCACACGCATCCAGGATCACCTGCCCGAAACGTACCTGAACGGCCACCCGACCGAGCGCCTGCCGGGCAACCTGAACCTGAGCTTCGCCTATGTGGAGGGCGAAGGGCTGATGATGGGCATGAAAGATGTTGCGGTGAGCAGCGGGTCGGCCTGCACGAGCGCCAGCCTGGAGCCGAGCTATGTGCTGCGGGCGTTGGGCGTCGGCGACGAACTGGCGCATAGCAGCATCCGCTTCGGCATCGGCCGGTTCACCACGCAGGAAGAAGTGGACTACGTGGCCGACCTCGTGGTGCGGGAAGTGTCCCGCCTGCGGGAAATGTCGCCCCTGTTCGAGATGGCCCAGGCCGGCATCGACCTGAAGAGCATCCAGTGGGCGGGGCACTAACGCAGGGGTCAGGAATCAGGGGTCAGTGAACACACGAACCATACACCCGACTCAGGAGAAGTCATGCCATACAGCGACCAGATTCTCGAGCACTACAACAACCCGCGGAACGTGGGCAGCTTGAACGTGGCCGACGAGAACGTCGGCACCGGACTCGTGGGTGCCCCGGAGTGCGGCGACGTGATGCGTCTGCAAATCCTCGTAAATCCCGACACCGGGGTGATCGAGGACGCGAAGTTCAAGACCTTCGGCTGCGGGTCGGCCATCGCAAGTAGCAGCCTGGCCACCGAATGGCTGAAGGGCAAGACGCTCGACCAGGCGCTCGCCATCAAGAACACCGAAATCGTGGAAGAACTGGCACTGCCGCCGGTGAAGGTTCACTGCTCGGTGCTGGCCGAAGACGCCATCAAGGCGGCCGTCAAAAACCTGCAAGAGAAGCAGCCGTCGGCTTCGGTCGAGCAACCGACCGCGGGCGAACTGACCGCGGTGTAAGCCGACGCCCACCGGCGTGATATAATCCCCTGACCCCCGACATCATTCCGGAGAACCCCATGGCCACTGCCACCGCTCACGAACACCACACCCACACTCACTCCGACGCCGACGCCGGCGGCTGCTGTGGCACCGAGAAGAAGGTCACCCAGGACCTGGCCGGCGGCTGCTGCGGCACGCAGAGCAAGGCGGCCGAGCCGGTCGTCATCCCCTGCCCCGTCACCATCACCGACCGGGCCGCCAGCGAAGTGCAGCGGGCCATCGCGGACTACAAGGCGGGCGGCGAGTCCGCAGACGGCGAACTGTACCTGCGGCTCCGCGTGCAGGGCGGCGGGTGCTCGGGCTTCCAGAACAAGCTCGACCTCGACCCGTCGTTCAACGAGAAGTTGGACCACATGTTCGACACCGCCGGCATCAAGGTGGTGATCGACAAGCGGAGCATGCTGTACCTGACCGGCGCGACGGTGGACTTCCACGACGACCTGAACAAGCGCGGGTTCAGCGTCACCAACCCGCAGGCGAAGGGCAGTTGCGGGTGCGGCAGCTCGTACTCGATGTGAGGGAGGGGTCATCAGTCATTGGTCACCAGTCATCAGGGTCGATCACACCGCGACCCTGGAGTCTGGTCACTGATGACTGATGACTGATGACTGATGACTCAAGACCACTACGAGCGCCTCGGCCTACCGAGGCGCTTTTCGATTGATCAGACCGTTCTCGAAGCGGCCTACCTGGACCGCTCGCGGGCGGTGCATCCGGACTTCCACCACGGTGGCAGTGGCGGCGAACAAACGGCGAGTGAAACGCTGACGGCGGCCGTGAACGAGGCGTACACCACACTCAAGGACCCGTTCCGCCGGGCGGAACACCTGCTCGCACTGCTCGGCGGGCCGACCGCCACTGAGGTCAAGGACATCCCGCCGGCCTTCTTGATGGAGATGATGGACCTGCGGGAAGAGATCGAGCGGGCCGACACCACAGGCAAGGCGCGGCACGAGGCCGACGCCAAGAAGCGATTGAACACGATCTTCGCCGGACTGGTGCCGCTGTTCGAGACAGCCGAGACGACCCCAGCCGCCCGCACTGCGATCCGCAATGAGCTGAACGCTGCCAAGTACCTGACCGGGCTGCTGCGTGACCTTCGCAACGCCTGATCGCAAGCCAGGAGCAGACCGCATGTACGACATGGCCAACCTGAAGAAGATGAAGGTGATGTCCGACGCGGCACCTGACGTCATGGCCGCGTTCAAGACGTTCGACGCCGCCGCGTTCGCCGAAGGTGCCCTGAGCGTGAAGGTGAAAGAGTTGATCGCGGTCGCGGTGGCGGTCACCACCCAGTGCCCGTACTGCGTCGAGATCCACGCGAAGCGGGCGAAGGCGGCCGGGGCGAGCGAGGCCGAACTGACCGAAGCCACGATGGTGGCCGCCGCCATCCGCGCCGGCGGGGCCGTCACGCACGCCACCCACGCACTTTGACAACAACCTGGGCGTTTAACTCAGCGGCTAGAGTGCTTCCCTTACAAGGAAGAAGTCGGGGGTTCGAATCCCTCAACGCCCACTCGCCACCCACCGAGGGCGAACCATGTCCCTGGCCGAAGTGCTCAGCGCCGCCCGTGCCCTGCCCCGCGACGAGCAGTTGGAACTCGCCCGCACGCTGACTTACGAACCGACGACGACGGTCGCCGACCTTCCGCCGTTTTTCCAGGAGTGGATCGCGTCCGGCCAGCCGCTCGAAATCCAGTGGCCGTTCGAGGCACCGGAAGCGGCCAATGCTCTGCAACAATTGCTTACCAATTCGCGAATCGACGAAAAAATCTGCCAGCTTACTTGACTCCACCGATCTCCACAATTAGCATCCGTACTCTCAACGGCCGTATTCGGCCGATGTATTCCTTCCCCTGCTCGGTACTCATATGGCCAACAAACCGTTCTCCATGACCCCGGACGAAGTGAGCAAGTTGCCATCCTTGTCCCGCGTACTGATGCTGGAGTGGAGCCGATCACCGTACAACATGGCTACGATGGCTAGGGTGTGCAATCTCTACCCAAGCCGTATCCGTGAAATCCTGATGGGAATAATTCCCAACCCCGGCATTCACACGGTGAAAGCGCTTCTGCACGGCTTTGACCGTAACCTGGCGTGGTTGGAAGCGGAGATGCAGAAGTTGGACGAAGCGAAGTAGATTCAACAGCGCGAGAGTGGTTGATTTTTTTCGTCGGGCACCAGAATGTTGGCCCAGGTGCCCGACATGACTTCATGTTCTCCCGTTGGAATTGGTCCGACTGGCTCCTCACCTATCTAGAAATAGTGCCTCATGACCACTCCCGCCGTCGTCGGTATTGACCTTGGCACCACCAACAGCCTCGCTGCGTATGTGCGGAACGGCGTGCCGGAGGTAGTCCGCGATAATACCGGCGTGTCGCTGGTGCCGTCGGTCATCAGTTTCCACCCAGACGGCACCGTACTCGTGGGCACTGTGGCGCGCGAGCGGGCACTGGCCGACCCGGAACACACCGTCTTCAGCGTCAAGCGGCTGATGGGCCGCACCCTCGCCGACGTGCAACCGGACCTGCCGCACATCCCGCACCAGTTGGTCGAACGCGAAGCCGAGGCCGGGCGAAAGGTGCTACGAGTGCGCATCGACGACAAGGAGTACACGCCGGAAGAGTTGAGCGCGATGATCTTGAAAGAGGTGCGTGCACGGGCCGGCAACCCGACGAAAGCGGTCATCACCGTGCCGGCCTACTTCGACGACGCCCAGCGGCAGGCCACCCGCGACGCCGGCCGCATCGCCGGGCTGGACGTGCTTCGCATTGTGAACGAGCCGACCGCCGCCGCCCTCGCCTACGGGCTGCACACGAAGGGCACGGGCGTGGTGGCCGTGTACGACCTCGGCGGCGGCACGTTCGATTGCAGCGTGCTGCAACTGTCCGACAGCGTGTTCAAAGTGCTGAGCACGAACGGTGACACGCACCTCGGCGGGGACGACTTCGACCGGGCGCTGATGAGCGTGGCGGCGAAGGAAATGGGCATCGACCTGCTCACGACGAAAGACGCCGGATTGCTGCAACACCTCCGTGAAGCGGCGGAGAAGACCAAGATCGCGTTGAGTGCCACGGACACCACCACCTTCACCGTGTCGAACTTCAGTCGCACGTTCACCCGTGTCGAACTCGAAGCGCTGCTCGCCCCGTTCATCGACCGCTCGCTGGACAAGTGCCGCAACGCGCTGCGTGATGCCGATTTGGCAGCGGCCGACGTGAACGAAGTCGTGCTCGTCGGCGGCAGCACCCGCATCCCGTACGTCCGCGAGCGCGTGGCCGAGTTCTTCGGCCGCACCCCGCACACCGCGCTGAACCCCGACGAAGTGGTCGCGCTCGGGGCGGCGGTGCAGGCGGACATCCTGAGCAGCGGGCGGCGGGATCGGCTGCTGCTCGATGTCATTCCACTGTCACTGGGAGTCGAAACGCTCGGCGGGGCGATGGACCGCATCATCGAGCGGAACACCACCGTCCCGTCTACCGGCACCACCCGGTACAGCACGCACAAGGACAACCAGACCGCGATCCTGGTGAACATCTACCAGGGCGAGCGGGAGGTGGTGTCCGCGAACAAGTTGCTCGGCCAGTTCAAGCTGAGCGGCATTCCGCCGATGCCTGCCGGCTTCCCCATCGTGCTCATCACCTTCCGGGTGGACGCGAACGGGATGCTACGGGTGACGGCGAAGGAAGAACGAAGCGGGGCGGAAGCGACGGTGGAAGTGAAGGCGGCACACGGGTTGAGTCAGGCCGAGGTCGAGCGGCTGGTGCTCGACAGCGTCAATCACGCCCACGCCGACTTCGCCGCACGCCGCAAGATCGAGTTCCGCCGCAAGGGGGAGAGCGAACTCGACCACACCGCGAAAGCCCTCGCCGCCCACGGCGACAAGCTGACCGCCGACCAGCGCTCCGCCGTCGATGCCGCTTCGGCCGCGCTTCGCACCGCGATGACCGGCGACGAGGTCGAGAGCCTTCACCGCGCGATTGATGCCTTCGGCACGGCCACCGCCCCGCTCGCCGAACTACAAATGAACGCCGTCACGTCTGAGTTGTTGAAAGGGAAAACCGAAAGCGAACTGGTCGCCGACGGGGTATAACGGGCACCAACCACTGTAGCCGGGGTCTGTGACCCCGGTTCGACCGGCCTCACAGAGGCCGGCTACAGTTAGCACGGAGTGCCGCCGATGCGTGCCATGTTCGCGCTTCTCCTCCTCCCGTCCTCCCTACTCGCCGCTGATCGCCCGACGCCCCTTCCCGGTCAGGCGCTCCGTTCTGAAAGCGTGGCCAACAACGGCATGGTCGCCACCTCGCACCCGCTCGCGGCTCAGGTGGGGCTGGACGTTCTCAAGAACGGCGGCAACGCCGTCGATGCGGCCATCGCCACCAGCGCGGCCATGGGGCTGATGGAGCCGACCAGTTGCGGCATCGGCGGCGACCTGTTCGCCATCGTGTACGACGCGAAGACGAAGAAGCTGTACGGGCTGAACGCCAACGGCCCGGCACCAACAAAGGCCACGCTCGACTACTTCAAGCAGAAGAAGCTGGACAGCATTCCCGAGCGTGGTCCGCTGTCGTGGAGCGTGCCCGGGTGTGTCGAGGGGTGGGACCAACTGCGGTCGAAGTTCGGCACCAAGTCGTTCAAGGAGCTACTCGCGCCGAGCATCAAGTACGCAGAAGAAGGGGTGGTGGTGCCGGAGGTGATCGCCGGATACTGGAAGTCGAGCGAGCGGACGTTGTCGAACGACATCGGACTGACGGAGGCGTTCCTGCGGAACGGCCGGGCACCGAAGGCGGGCGAGTTGTTTAAGAACCCGCACCTGGCCGCGAGCTACAAGCGGATCGCCGACCACGGCCGCGACGGGTTCTACAAGGGTGAAACTGCCGACGCCATCGTGAAGTTGTCGGACGCGAAGGGCGGGCTGTTCAGCCAAGAAGACCTCGCCGACTTCAAGGCCGAGTGGATCGACCCGGTGTGCACGAAGTACCGCGGGTACGACGTGTGGGAACTCCCCCCGCCGGGTCAAGGCATCGCCGCGTTGCAAATGCTCAACCTGCTCGAACCGCACGACCTGACCAAGCTGGGGCCGACTTCCCCCGACTACTGGCACCTGCTGGTGGAGGCGAAGAAGATCGCGTTCGCCGACCGCGCCAAATACTACACCGACCCGAAGTTTACCGCCGTGCCGACGAAGACGCTGATTTCCAAGGAGTACGCGGCGGAGCGGGCCAAACTGCTCGACCCGAAGAAGGCCGGTGCGGGCATCCCTGCCGGCGACGCGAAGCTCGGGAAGGCCGACACCATTTTCCTGTGCGTGGTGGACAAGGACCGCAACTGCGTGTCGCTCATCCAGTCGAACTACATGGGGTTCGGGTCGGGGCTTGGGGCACCCGGCACCGGGTTCGGGATTCAGAACCGCGGCTGCCTGTTCAGCCTGGACGAGACCCACGCGAACAAACTCGAGGGCGGCAAGCGGCCATTCCACACCATCATCCCGGCGATGGTGACGAAGGACGGCGCACCGCACTTCACCTTCGGCGTGATGGGCGGCGACATGCAACCGCAGGGGCACGTGCAGGTGCTGGTGAACATGCTCGACTTCGGCATGGGGGTGCAGGCGGCCGGCGACGCCCCGCGGGTGGAACACGTCGGGTCGGCCACGCCGACGGGTAAACCGGAGGCCGAGAAGGGCGGCACGATCCAGGCCGAGCCGGGCATTCCCGATGCGGTGGTGAAGGCACTGGAAGCTCGCGGGCATGTGGTGAAGCGGGTGAAGGT
Organism: Planctomycetia bacterium; assembly: GCA_031387445.1. Taxonomy (GTDB): domain Bacteria; phylum Planctomycetota; class Planctomycetia; order Gemmatales; family Gemmataceae; genus JALHQU01. The sequence continues at coordinate 189 of JANNDF010000508.1, read as the reverse complement.
GAACGGCGGCGGGTTCCAGGGCATCCGCATCGACCCGAAAACGGGCGTGCTGCACGGCGGCACCGAGAGCCGTAAGGACGGTGCTGCCGTGGGGTACTGACCATCCGGGTGAACCCCGGCTGTGATGCGGGGGGTGGTGGGAAGTGCCACCCCCGCAATCACTGCCGGGGTTCGCCCGGAATATTCGTG
>JANNDF010000460.1:0-3972 GCA_031387445.1 Planctomycetia bacterium | reverse complement strand
GTTGGGCCGTTGTGAAGGAAGAAGCACCCCCGGCATGACTGCCGGGGTTCGCCGTGTCGCTACTTCTTGAAGCTCTTGACGAACTCGTCGAACGCCTTCTTGTGCTTCTCGACGGTCTTCTCCGGCCCGAGCAGCCAGATGGAAATGGTCTTCTTGTCGTCGTCCTCGAAGATGACGTACAACTGGCGGTACTTCTCCTTCTCCGTCACCTTCGCGTTCGGGTCGAACGGGGCGGCCTTGAACAGCAGCGTCCCCTTGATGTCCTGGTACTTGCCCTTGTACTCGCCCACCTTCGTGTCGTCGGTCTTGACGGCGTCGTCCTTCTTCACCCCGTCGGCCAGCTTGAACTTGGCCTCCTGACGGGTCAGGTTCTGCGCGACGCCGCCCCCGCCCGGCAGGCTGAACACGACGACCGAGGCGTCTTCGGGGTCGCCCTTCTCCTTCTCCAGTTTGAACTGGGCCAGCCGCATCTCGTTCGACGGCTTCTCCGTCGTCCAGTCGGCCGGGGCCGTGCCCTTCAGCCCGCCCACCTCGACCGTGGTCGCTTTCTTGTCGTCGGCCGTCGCCAGGGTGCCGAAGGCGGTGAGCACCGCCACCGCCAGCAGTCGTCGCGTCATCGTCTGCCCTCCGGGGAAGGGGGTATTGTAGGGGTTGTCACCACTACTCCACCGCCGGCAGGTTCTCGTGGGGCAGGTCCACACCCGGCCGGCCGACTTGCAGCACCGTCGCCACCAACTCCTCGACATGCACACGGAAGAGCACCCACATGTGATCCCTGTGGAGTACCCGATCCCCGAAATAGTCTTCCCCCTTCTGGTGAGCGTCTTCGCTCAGTTCGGCGTCGGTCTCGTCCACCTCGCGGGTGACGGCGTTGCGGTCGGCGGTCGCCATCCAGATGCGGGCGAGTTGTTGCAGGGCCAAGGGCCGCCATTCCACCTCAAAGGTCATTGGTCGCCCCCGCCGAGGGATTGCAGGTACGCCTTCACCTCGGCGGTGGTGTACGTCTTCTCAGTCGTCCGGCTCTTGTCCTTCAGGCTGTCCGGCGTGACGGTGGCGAGCAGGTGCAGCCGCAGCGCGTCCTTCCACGACCCGACACCGGCGAAGAAGCCGATGGTCTTGCCCGTCGGGTCGGTCACGGCCGTCAACCCGGACGCCCCGCCGAGCGCCGCCGCGGCCTTCTCGTCCAGCATGACCGCACTCATCGCATCGCCCTCAGAAAGGTGACTCACTCATCGTATCCCAGAGGCCGGGGTGCGTGCCAGTGGTCGTCACCGAACGGCCACCTCCTTCACCCGCCCCGCGTCGGTGGCCGGCTTCAGCCGCGGGTGACAGCCGGGTGTCAGCGTGCCGTCGTACTCCGGGTCGCCGGGCGCGGCCTTGTAGATCCGCTCCAACAGCCCGCTCACCGCCGCCTTCACCGCCGCGCTGTCGAACCTCTCCCGCGGGGTGTCCACCGGGGCGAGGAACAGTTGTAGAGGCACGGCCGGGGCGGTGTCGTCGGTCCAGTTGGGCGACGGCAGCGTCACCCCGTCGATCCAGAAGCCGCCGACCTTGTGGAACAGCCGCGTGCGGGCGGCCCAAATCGCGTGGGCTTCGGGGGTGTCGTCCGCTTCCGGCGGGCAGCTCTCCCAGATGACGAACGGCAGCGGTACGTCGTTCGCCGCCGCATCCACGGCCAGCACGTTGAACGCCTGCTCGTACAGCCGCGTGCCGACGCCACGCCCGCGGAAGCGGTCGTCCACCGCCACATAGCTCAGGTAGCCGCCGTACCCCGGCAGGTGGACGCAGAACACGAACCCGGCCAGTTCTCCCGATTCCGTGCAAGCGACGATCAGGTGTCGCCCGTTCCCGCCCGGTCGCCAGCCCGTTCGGGCCTTCACCCCGCGTTCCAGCCACTCCCACGGCACCCGTTCGTCTTCGTCGAGTGCGGCCTCGTACAGCGCCCGCACCGACGCCATCAGCGGGTCGGTGGGGTCGAACAGCTCCCAACAGTAGATGCGGTCGGTCTTCGCAGCGGTCGCCATGTGAGCACCGTTTTCCCTCTGGTGCCGGGCGGTTGACCCGGCAGGCGAACGCATTCTAGCCACCGGCGGGCGGAATCCCCGTTTGCCCGCGGCGCGGAATCGGCTAACTTTTCAGGACGAACGACCACGGACCAGGCCGAACCCCGCCGCCCGCCACGAGGTTACGATGCCCGCGAAGAAGGCGAGAAGGTGTACTTACGACTACCCCCGCCCGGCCTTGACCGCGGACGTGGTACTGGTCACCCGCGATCAACACCCGCGAGTTCTGTTGATTCAACGGGCGAAAGAACCCTTTGCCGGACGATGGGCGTTACCGGGCGGGTTTGTGAACGAGAACGAGCGGCTGATCGACGCGGCGAGGCGGGAGCTTGTCGAAGAGACCGGCGTGACGGTGACGGACCTGGAGCAACTGTGCGCCGCCGGCGATCCCGGCCGCGACCCGCGGGGGTGGACCGTCAGCGTGGTGTTCTTCGCACGGGTGGATGAACTGGACGCGAAAGGGGCGGACGACGCGGCGGAAGCGAAGTGGCACCGCCTGGACAAGCTACCCGAACTGGCCTTCGACCACGCGGAGATCTTGAAGCGTGCGGCCGGGAGGATTATGGATCGATCGGAGTAGGGCGGGTTAACTCTTGCCCTCTCCACTTGAGGGAGAGGGTGGACCTCGAACGAAGTGAGAGGGCCGGGAGAGGGGTTGTCTTTGCTCCTCACCCCTCTCCCCGTCCGGGGCGAAGCGCCCCGTCCGACCCTCTCCCTCAGGGGGAGAGGGTGTCAATCGGCCTCACACCGCCACCTTCGCCTTCGCTGCGGCCAGGGCCGCGTTCACCGCCATCTTGTACTCGCGGCCGGCCTTGCTCAGCGGCTTGAACAGGTTGTACACGAAGATGTACCACAGGGCCGCGACGCCGTCCATGAACCCGATCTTCTTCCCCTCGTCGTAGGCCCGGCCGTAGTAGCTGATAGGCACCTCATACGTCCTCGCCTTCGTCTTGCACACCATCGCCGTGATCTCCACCTCCATCCCGAACCCCTTGCTGGTCAGGACGAGCGGCTTGATCACCTCTTTGCGGAACGCCTTGTACCCGGTCTCGATGTCCGTCATGTTGCGGTTGGTCAGGCAGTTGCACAGGGTCGTCAGGAACTTGTTCGCCATGTAGTGGCTGAAGTAGTGGACCCGTGCCGCCTTCCGCACCAGGAAGCGGCTGCCGAACACCACGTCCGCCTGCCCGCCCAGAATCGGGCCGATCACGTCCGGGATCTCGGCCGGGTCGTACTCCAGGTCGGCGTCCTGGATGATGATGATGTCGCCCTCGGCCATCGTCAGGGCTTGCTTGATGGCCGCCGTCTTCCCCTGGTTCTTCTCCGCCTTGTGGAACCGCACCTTCGCCTCGCGGTCGGCGAACCCCTGCACCACCTCGGCCGTGCGGTCGGTGGACCCGTCGTCCACCACGATCACTTCCTTCACCACCGGGCCGAGGGCGAGCACGCGGGTGATGACATCCCCCACATACTTTTCCTCGTTGTACACGGGGATCAGCACGGACAGCTTGCCGGCGTGCTCGGACATGGGGCGGCGGTCTCGCGGGAAGGGGGTCAGGTCGAGCCGCTCTTGGCGGTCAAGGAGTAGGGTCACAAGGAGTCCTCAAGAAATGTTCGGGTGAACCGGCGGCGTGAGCCGCCTGGGTGCTTGAAGCACCCGCGGGTTCACACCCGCGGTTCACCAAATCACCGGGCGGCTCACGCCGCCGGTTCACCGAATCGCGGGCGGATCACTTTGGCCGGCACGCCGGCGGCAATCACATTCGGCGGGAGCGGCTTCGTCACCACCGATCCGGCGCCGACAACAGTGCCTGCACCCACGTCGGCCAGCACCACCGCCGCACTGCCCACCCACGCCCCGCGGCCGATCCGCACCACCTGCCGCTCGCCGCCCTGGTCCCGAATGGGC
>JANNDF010000452.1:0-1792 GCA_031387445.1 Planctomycetia bacterium | reverse complement strand
CTGGAAGAGCAGTTCGAGGCGGAAGGCACGCCGAAGGCGCCCGGGTTGAAAGGGCGTTCGCTGTCGGTTCAGCAGAAGGACGGCTCCTGGCGGCAGACGTGGGCGGACAACCAGGGCGGGTTCATCGTGTTCACCGCCCAGGTGGACGGCGATAAAAAAATGTTCGTGACCGACGGCAAGGACTCGTTCCAGCGGATGGTCTTTGACAACATCAAGAAGGACTCGTTCAGTTGGGACTGGGAGGGCACCACGGACGGCGGCAAGACGTGGAAGCTGGCGTGGCGGATCGAGTACGAGCGTCGGCCGGAGGAGAAGAAGCCGGCGAAGTGACGGAAGGCGACGTGAGCCGCCTGGGGTACAACCACCCAGGCGGCTCACGCCACCGGTTCACCGACACTCACTTCTTCTTCGATACCTTCCCGCCCGCCTTCGGGCCGTACTCGTTCGGCATGGTCGTGTCCTCCGTTTGGCACTGAACCCGGCCTGCGGCCGGCACCAGAGGGCGTGCGATTCCCGTGCCGGAAGGGTTCAGTTGCGTGTCCTCCCTGTCACGCCGGCCATTTTGCCGCACCCGCCTTCCGCCCGCTGCCGATAAAATGGGCAATTGGCTCTCCCTGTTCTCTCGCGGGGGACTCGGCACATGAACGCACCCGACACGCTCACCGAATACGGCCAGACGATCGACGCCAACGCGATGGTCGTCCCGCCCGACGCCGACAAGTTCGTGCTCGAACTGCCGCACCCCGGCGAGGGGGACGCCGAGTACATCGCCCGCCGCGAGCACCTGTTCAACCTGACCCGCCGGCACCGGCTGGAGAACCTCGGCCCGCCGCTCGTCGAGTACACGCCCGAAGAGACCCGCATCTGGCGGGAGGTGTCGCCGAAGCTGGACGAACTGCATGTGCAGCACGCCAGCGAGATCTACCTGAAGGCGAAGCGGGAGTTGGCGATCACCGAAGACGCGATTCCGCAACTACGAACACTCAGCCAGCAGGTGCAGCGGACCACGAACATGCACCTGGTGCCGGCCGAGGGGGCGCTGCCGTACCGCACCTTTTACGAACACATCGCGCAGCGAGGGTTCCCGGTCACGCAGTTCATCCGGCACGGGTCGCACCCGGAGTTCACGCCGGAACCGGACATGATTCACGACTGCCTGGGGCACGTCCCGCCGCTCATGAACCAGGACTACGCCGAGTTGCTCACGCTCATCGGCAAGGCGGCGGCCACCACTCCGCGGGGGGATCAGGTGCTGGCGCTCAAGCGGTTCAGTTGGTTCAGCATCGAGTTCGGGCTGATCGACGAGCACGGCGAGGTGAAGGTGTTCGGGGCGGGCATCCTGAGCAGCTTCGGCGAAATCCCGCACTCGCTGTTCAGCCCGCACGCCCGTCGCCGCCCGTTCGTGACGGAAGAGGTCATCCAACAGGACTACGACCCGTCGCACATGCAGAAGGACTTCTTCATCGCGCCGAGCTTCAAGTTCCTGCGGGCCGAACTGGAAGCGCTGGTGAAGCGGTTCGGCATTGATGTGTTGTGAAAAACGGCTCGCTGATGACGCGGAGAGAGGACGCAGATGAAGACAGGATCAGAACATGATTCTCTCTTATCCTGACTTCATCTGCGTCTGTTCTGCGCACTCTGCGGGCCTGCCTTCAAATGACGAACTACACGCTCCGCCCCGCGACGGTTGCCGACCTGCCGGCGATTTCCGCCATCTACAACCACTCCGTCGCCACCTCCACCTGCACGTTCGCCCTGGAGCCGGAGACGCTTGCCGAGCGGGAGGCGTGGT
>JANNDF010000449.1:0-10752 GCA_031387445.1 Planctomycetia bacterium | reverse complement strand
CTCGACCGCCCGTTTCGGTAGCGACCGGGCGTGGACTCGGGTCGCCCGCACTGCGAGATGACCCGTCAGAACAACCAGCGAGTCCGAGGAGTACGACGGAGAGGAAGGGACGAGTGATGGCGTGCCTGCTCACGGCGCGTGTCCTGTCTTTCGCTGTGACGGGCGGACTGCCGACAAACTCCGAGGTGTGCCGTGCACGTATTGCAGGGGACGCAAAGTGAGCAAGCGGGAAATGTCCGCGGCGCGCGCGTCAGCCGGTCGTTCGCGACCGCGCGCGAAAAAGCCCAGGCGTCGTGCCCAGGCTTTGGTCCGATGGACTCCGTCGCGGTGCCGCTCAGTGCCGCTGGACGGCCTGGAACAGCTCGCTCATCTTGATGCCCAGCGCCAGGCAGATGCGGTACAGCGTCTCGATGCTGGCCGAGTTCTTGCCCAGTTCGATCTGCGACAGGTAGCCGAGCGACACGCCCGTCTTGTCGGACACGTTGCTCAGGGTGAAGCCGAGCGACTTGCGGCGCTCGCGGATGGCCCCGCCGAGGCTCTCGCGGAGGGCCTCTTCGGTCATCCGCAGGAGGCCCTTGCTCTCCAGGCAGCGGATGACGATCTCGCGGAGTTGGTCCACCTGGAACGGCTTGGTCAGGTAGTCGTAGGTGCGGGCGCGGAGGCAGTTGAGCGCGCTGTCCACGCTCGGGTAGCCCGTCACGACGACGATGTTCGCGTCCGGCTGGTTGTCCCGCACCCAGCCGAACACGTGGTCCGGCTCCAGACCGGGCATCACGTAGTCCATGATGATCAGGTGGTAGTTGTTGCGGCGGCTGAGCGCCGCTTCCACCTGACTCGGGTCGGACACCGACTCGATCACGAAGTCGCGGCTGGCCAGCGCCGCCTGGATGACGGCACAGGTGGCCGGCTCGTCGTCCAGGATGAGGATGCGGATGTCCCCGCTGCTCTGCAACTCGGAGAGCGGGGTGGGGGTGCGGACCGGGCGGGGGGTCTGGCGGAGCCGGTCTTCGAGGTCGAGAGGCATCATGGCTGGTCGTTACACTCCGAACGTGGAAGCGTGTGTGGTAATTGTGGGGGCGACCGCGACCGGCGGGCGAACGGCCGCCGGCGGGAGGACGACGCGGACGGACGTGCCGGCGTCCGCCGCCGGCGGGTCCAGGCGGATCCCTCCGAGGTGGGCGTAGAGCGTGCGGTACACCACCGCCAGCCCCAACCCACGGTGTCTCATCTTCGTCGTGTAGAACGGCTCGGCGAACAGTCGCGCCCGCACCTCGGGCTTGATGCCGCCGCCGCCGTCCTGAACCCGCACCTCGACGTGCGGGCCGGGGCGTGCGGCTCCGAGGTAGTTCTTCGCGTCGGCCGCCGACAGCTCGATCACGCGGGCGGACACCGCCGCCCGCGGCGGCTGCCCGCCGGCCTCGATCGCGTTCTGAATCAGGTGACCGAGGACCACTCCCAACGTGCCGGTTTCCATCGCCACCGGCGGCAGGGCGGCCGGCACGTCGCTCGTCAGTTGGAACCCGGCCGGGTGGTGCGGTCGCAGGCGGGCTTCCTCCTTGCCCACCACCACCGCCACGACGCCCGGTTGCGGGTGCGTCTGCCCGGCCCGGTTGAGCTGGTGCAACTGCTGGGTGAAGGCGATGCCCCGCTTGCCCACGTCGGCGATCTGCTGCACGAACTTGGTCGGCTGGGCGCCGGCCGGCAGCAGCGGCACGGACAGGTCGGCGAACCCGATGATGCCGGTCAGCACGTTGTCAAAGTCGTGGGCCATCCGCCCGGCGATGACCGCGGCGTCGCCCAGCCGCTGTTGCAACCGCTCGGAGTCGATCATCGGCCCGACCTTGCCGGACAGCAGGGGCGACCGCTCCATCAGGGCGACCGAGAGCAGCAGGTACTGGCGGTCGGCGTCGGACCAGGAGTCGGCCCCCCTCCGCACCGCCCACCCCACACCGGCCGGCCGGCCGGCCGGCTGGAAGGCGGCGTACATCCGGCCGCACGACGCCGGCAGTTGCCATACCACCGTCGGGTTGCCGGCCTGGATGGTCCGCAGCACCTCGCCCGCTTCCGGCGGCAGGGCGGCCGGTTCGGCCACCCCGTCCCGCACTTGAACGGCCACCTGCGGGCCGGCCGCAGGCCACACCACACCGGCCGACCGCCAGCCGGACGCCCGACACCAAGCGGCCAGTGCGGCGTCGAACGCCAGGGGGTCTCTCGACCCGTTCAGCCAGGTGGGGAGGAAGGCCAACCCGCCCGGTAGCCCCGTCGGCACGGACATTCACGACCCTCGTTCACGGGCAGCCGAAGAACGCGGGGCGGCCGTCTTTGGCCCTGCCTGAATTCGTCGTTCGGTGTGGATATGTAGAATGGGCCTGAACGATGTCAACCGTTTTTCGCAACTTGACAGGCGTGGGCTGAAGTGAATGGCGACAGGCGAACCGAGCGGCGTGATCCCGCGCGATCGGCGCCATCGCCCGCCCTCACTTGTCCTTCTTCTCTTCCGGCTTCTCTTCCTTCTTGGCGATCACCTTCTTGATGGCGAATTTGGCGGCCTCGCGCACCTTCCCTTCCGGGTCCTTCTCCGCGACCCGCAACTGCGGCACGGCCGACTGCGCGTCCGGCCCGAAGTCGCCGATCTCGTCGCAGATGGCGATCCGCACGTCCGCGTCCTTCTCCACCGTCGGGTCGAGGCGGGCGATCAGTTCGGGCAGCAGTTTCGACGGGTCGTCTTTCATCCCCAGGCACAGGCTGTGCAGCGCGTAGGCCTTTACCAGTTTGTCCTCGCCCGCCTTCTTGAACGCCGCCAACAGTTCCGCCTCCGCCTCCCGCGCCGCCCGCTCGAACTTGCTCAGCCCGGCCGCCGCCAGCCGCCGCACCTCCACACTCTCATCCTTCAGTCCGACCGCCACCGCCTTCACCGTGTCCGGCGACTTGTCTTTGAGCAGGCAGAGCGAGCTGATCGCCTCCTTCCGGGTCTGCTCGTCCTTGTCGGTGGTGAACTTGATGATCGCCTCGGACACCTTGCCCACGTCGTCCGGCTCCACCCGCCCGAGCGCGAACACCACCGCCTTCCGCACCTCCGCGTCGTCGCTCTTGACCAGCGGCAGCAGGTCGTCGGCCGCCCGCTTGGCGTCTTTGCCAATCCGCCCGAGCGTGGTGGCGACCGCCGCCTTCACCTTCGGGTCGGCGTCCGTCAGCGCCACCGACAAACTCTCCACCGCCGCCTTCGCCTTCTCCCCGAACCGCTCGAGAGCCAGCGCCTGCTCGTACCGCACCTCCACGTCCTTCTCCGTGCGGATGCCCTCGGCCAGGTCCACTACCACCGACCCGACGTCCGACTTCGAGTCTTTCAGCAGGTCGGACGCCACCCGCGAGATGGCCCGCGCCGCCTCCGCCCGCACCCCGGCCGAGCTGTCGTTCCGCATCGCCTTGGCCACGGCGGTCACGATGTCCTTCATCAGTTTGCTGTCTTGCGTGTTCTCTCCGGCGATCTGCCCGAGCGACGCCACCGCCGCCTTCCGTAGTCGCCCGTTCTCGCTCTCCCGCAGCATGGCCGTCCACTCACTCAGCTTCTTCCCGCCGGCGGTCGGCTCCTCGTCGGCGGCCCGCACGGGGGCGGCGAACACCAGCAGCACGGACGCGACGGCGGACGACAACAGGAGGTGGCGCATGGCGGGTTCTCGACGGACCTGAACAGCACTCATGTTACGACGACCGGCCGACGCCGTGCAAACGCTTTCCGCCCGCCGGATGGTTCAAGCCACTTCCCCCCACCCTCCATTTGAACCATGTCACGGCACTTGAAGCACCCATGCCGGCCAAGCACTTACGCCGAGTACCGCACCAGCGGCCCAGAACCGAACCCATCTCGTCGGGCAGGCAGTTGAACGCACCGGCGAGCGTGCGGTAGACTGTTCCCCATGACGCCCGACTACGACCGCACCCGCTCCGTCCCGACCGACGACCCCACCCGCACCGTCGAGCGGGTGAAAGACCTGTCCACTGTCATCCCCGAATCGGCAGCCGCAGTCGCCCCCGTCCACGCCCCGCCGGGGTTCACCGTCGAGCGCGAGTTGGGCGTCGGCGGCATGGGGGTCGTCTACCTGGCCCGGCAAGCCGGGCTGAACCGCCCCGTCGCCCTGAAGGTGGTGAAGGGCGGCACGAAGGTGGACGGCAAGGCGCTTATCCGCTTCCTGGCCGAAGCCGAAGCCGTCGCCGCCATTCGACACCCGAACGTGGTCGAAGTGTACCAGTACGGCGAGCACGCCGGTCAGCCGTACATGGCGCTCGAGTTCTGCCCCGGCGGGGATCTGACGGCACTCAGCAAGGGCGAACAGACACGAGACGCCGACTGGTTCCGCCGGGTGGCTGACCTGATGGCGCAGGTGGCGGACGGGGTGAACGCCGCCCACGCCCAGGGGATCGTTCACCGCGACCTGAAGCCGGCGAACGTGCTGCTGGCGAACAGCCCCGGTGAACCGGCGGCGTCAGCCGCCTGGGTGCCCAAAGTGGCCGACTTCGGGCTGGCCAAACGGGGCATCGGCTCGGACCTGACGAACACCGAGGCGGTGATGGGCACGCCGGCGTACATGGCCCCGGAACAAGCGGGCGGCGGCACCAAGTTCGTCGGCCCGGAGGCCGACGTGTGGGCGCTCGGGGTGATGCTGTACGAGTTAGCGTGCGGTGAACGCCCCATCGACACGTCCGGGCCGGTGATGGTGGCCATCGCGCGGGTGGTGCACGGGGAGGTGTCGCAGCTCCGCACCAAAGTTCCCGCCATTTCCCCCGACCTCGCCCTGATCGTTCACAAGTGCCTCAGCCGCGACCCCCGCGACCGCTACCCGACCGCTGCCGGATTGGCGAATGATCTGCGCAACTGGCTGGACGGCCAACCCATCTCGGTGCGGACCACAGGTGTCGTCGAGCAGGCGGTGAAGTGGGTGCGGCGGAAGCCCGCCCTGGCGACGGCCTACGCCGGCTCCGTCGCCGCGGTGTTCCTGCTGTTCTTCGTGTTCGTCCTGGGAATGCTGTGGCAGCAAGCCGAGAACGCGAAACGGCTGGCGACCGAGGCCCAGGCGGACGCGGAGCGGGAGCGGGAGAAGGTGGCCAGAGTCGAGTACGGCCGCACCATGCAGGTGGCACACCAGGCGTGGGCGGAGAACAACGCAGCCGAGTCCGTCGCCCTGCTGGCCTGCACCGACCCCCGATTCCGCGGGTGGGAGTGGGACTACCTGCACCGGCTGTGCAACGGGCAGGTGCTGGAGGTGAAACACGTTTACGCCGCCGACATGAGTACGGACGGCACGCGGCTGGCCACCGTCGGCCCGACGGGGGTCACGATTTGGGCAGTCCCGACGGGCGAGAAACTGCTCGAACTGCCGGCCGCCAATCATGTGATGTTCAGCGAGGACGGCCGCCGCCTGCTCACCGCCGGCCACGACAAGGTGGCCCGCGTGTGGGAGCTTCCTGCCGGCAGGGAGTTGTCAAAGATCGTGTCGCCCCACGGCACGCACGCTCTCCTCACTCTGGACGGCAAGCGGGTATTGCGGATGGACCTTCAATCGGTGGTGATGTGGGACGCGACAACAGGCGAGAAACTGGCCGAGTTGGGCGGTCACGAACCGTATGTGGAAGAAGTCGTCGTCAACCATGACGGGTCTCGGGCCGTCACCAAGTCGCAAGGGGAGAAACAGTGGCGGTTGTGGGACCTGACCGGTGTCCCCAAAGCGCAACCGCTCGACGGGCACACGAACAACATCAAGCACGCGGCATTCAGCCCTGACGGCAAGACCCTCTTGACCGTCGATTGGGGCGGAAAATCACTCCTCCGCGATCTCGAAGTCAATGCCACCCAGGACGTTTCGGACCCGAACGGCGACGGGCACGGGAAGAATGCGGTGGCGTTGGGGAGCCGAGGAACACGTGTGGCTTGGATCGGGTACGACGGAACCTTACGGCTGTGGGAAACCGGCCACGGGATGAGATGGAAGTCCGATCTCCGTCACACTGATAGCACCTTTCGGCTCGCGCTGTCCCCGGACGAAAAGGTGCTCGCTACCGGGTCCAACGACATGACGGTCCGCGTCTGGGATGCACAAACGGGCAAGGAAACTCACCTTCTGAAAGGGCATACTCGGCCGATTGACCGTGTCGTAATCGGCAACGACTCCAGCACCGTGTTGACGGTCGCACAGAGCGAGTCGGCGTACAACGCGCGGGTGTGGGACCTGCGTGTCGCTTCCGCGCTGTCCTCCTTCGAACTCAAAGTTAAAACGGATCGCGGCTGCGACATCGAGTGGGCAGGTCGCCGGTTGACCGTCCGAGTCCATGAAATCGACAACGGAATCGGCTGGGACATGCCTCATCCGCCGTTAGCTCAAGGTGAAGAACCCGAAGGTGTTACCCTCAGCAGCAACGGGGAACGGGCGGCGGTGGCGTTCAAGAACGGGCGGGTGCTGCTGTGGGATCGAACGGCGAACCGTGCGATCACCACCCTCACTGCCGATATTGCCTCACGCCCCCTCCTCGCGTTCAGCCACGACGGATCGAAGCTATTCTCTTCAGCGAAAACTGCCGGCCAAGTGTGGGATGCCAACACCGGGGCGGCACTCGGGTCGCTTTCTCAGAATGAGAACACCACACTCTCGTCCGCCGTCTTCAGCCCCGACGGGACCAGGATCGCCACGGGGAGTCATGACTCTACTGCACACATTCATGACGCGACGAGCGGTGCGATGATCGCCGAGATGAAAGGGCATACCAGCAGCGTGATGCACCTCGCCTTCCATCCGAACGGCAAACATCTGGCCACCGCCTCGAACGATCGCAGCGTAAGGCTCTGGGACGTGAACTCGGGGAAACAGTTGGCTCTGATGAAGGGACACACGGGCGAGATCACCTCACTGGCATTCCACCCGAGCGGTGTTCGGCTCGTCACGGGGGCCAAGGACCGGACGGTGCGGGTGTGGGACATCGTGAGCGGGGCAGAGGTGTTCACCCACAAGGAGTCAAAAGCGGCCCTGTGGGGTATCCTCGCCCGGTTCAGCGACGACGGTAAACAGCTCCTCACTTCCACGGACGGCATCAACTTCAAGGTGTTGGATTCTACCCCCGTCGCCCGCACCCCGCCCGCCCGGTGAACGAACTGTTCACCGCGACCCACTCGCGTGGTACCATCTCGGTTCCTCTCCGGGTGTCGGCCATGCGAGTTGCCATCGGTCTGTGTGTGTGCGTGGTGGTGTCCGTGTCAGCCCGTGGGGGCGACACCTGGCCGGGGTGGCGGGGGCCGACCGGCCTGGGAACGACCGACGAGAAGACCCTGCCGCTCACCTGGGGCGGGCCGAAGGACGAGAACGTCGTCTGGAAAGCCCCCCTGCCCGGCACCACCGCCAAAGGGAAGATCAAGCGCGACCTGAACCAGTCCAGCCCCATCGTGTGGAAGGACCGCGTGTTCGTCGCCGCTGCTTTCTGGCCCGACGGCGTCGCCCAGACCGAGTTCCCCGAACACCACGTCGCCTGCTACTCCGCCACCGACGGCAGCCTGAAGTGGGACGTGACCGTCCCGCCCGGCCCGTGGCTACTCAAAGACCTCCGCGGCGGGTACGCCGCCCCCACCCCCTGCACCGACGGCACGCGGGTGTACGCCCTGTTCGGCTCGTCCGAACTGGTGGCGCTCGACTTCGACGGCAAAGAAGTGTGGCGGAAGGAGGTCAAGCCGTTCGCCTGGGACGTGTGCGTCGGCACCAGTCCCATCATTGCCGGCGGGAACGTGCTGGTGCTGGCCGACGGCACCAAGTCGGCCGAGTCGCGGCTGATCGCCTTCGACCCGAAGACCGGCGACGTCCAGTGGGAGAAAAAGCGGCCGGACGCCAGCTTCAACCACACCACGCCGGTGCTGGTGGACGTGGGCGGCAAGCCGCAACTGCTGGTCGCGGCGTCCGGGGCGGTGCAGGGGCTGAACCCGACCGACGGCGAGGTGATCTGGAGTGCGAAGAACAAGGGCGATGTGCCGACCCCGGCGTTCGGCGACGGGCTGGTGTACGCCGAGAGCGGCCGCGGCGGGCCGGGCGTCGCTATCGACCCGACCGGCAAGGGCGACGTGACCAAGACGCACATCAAGTGGACGTTCAGCCCCATCCCCGAAGGGTACTCGTCGCCGGTCATCGCCGGCGGGCACGTCTACCGGGCCGACAAGGACGTGCTGCGGTGCCTCGACCTCTCGACCGGCAAGAAGGTGTACGCCGAGCGACTGCCCAACGGGGTGAACACGTCGGCCAGCCCGGTGCTGACGGCCGACGGCCGGCTCTACTTCGCCGGCGGCGGCAAGAGCACGGTGGTGCCGGTCGGGGCGAAGTTCGAGACGCTGGCGACGAACGACCTGGGCGACGACTCCCCCGCCTCCCCCGCCGTCGCCCACGGCCGGCTCTACCTGAAAGGCACCAAGTACCTCTACTGCATCGGCAAACCGGAGAAATGACCATGCGACGCGCTCTCCCCTGCGTGCTCCTGCTCCTCGCTTCCGTCGCCCGTGCGGACGACCCGCCCGCCTGGACACCCACCCTCGGCGACCTGGTGAAGAACGAGAAGGCCGGGTTCGGCGGGCTGTGCGGGGTAGTCGTCGATCCTGCCAAGGGCACCGCCTGGATCAACGTCAGCGACCGCGGGTTCTTCCGCTCCGACGACCAGGCCAAGACCTTCGTCCGGTGCAGTGAGAAGCAGCCGAAAGGCCGCACCGAAACCCCCGGCTGCCTGCTCCTCGACCCGACCGGCAAGACCACCCGGCTGATGACGGCCCTGGTGTACGGCTCCCCGATCAGCCTGAGCGCCGATGGCGGGGCGACGTGGACGGAGCTGGACAAGAAGACCGAACACGTCGACTGGTTCGCCGCCGACTGGACCGACAAAGCCCCCCGCTTCGTGCTCGCCCTCAAGCACGAGAAGGACGGCCTGCTGCTCGCCTCCCGCGACGGCGGCAAGACCTTCAACGAGGTGGGCAAGGGGTACGGCACCGGCTGGGTGTTCGACGACAAGACGGCGGTGGTGGCCGAGGCGAAGTCGAAGGACAAGCCGAAGCCGAACCTGATGCGGACGACCGACGGCGGCACCACATGGAAGCCGTGCGGCGAGTACAGCCCGGTCGGCACCGGCAGTGCGCAAGCCCTGCCGCGGTGGTTCGACGGCAAACTCTACTGGCTGGTGGACGGGGCGCTGATCGTGACGAAAGACGCCGGCGAGACGTGGGCGAAGGCGTGCGACCTGAAGGACGGCCGGTACGGGCCGGTGTTCGGCAAGGACGCGAAGCACCTGTTCGTGCTCACCAAAGACGGCGTGATCGAGAGCACCGACGCCGGGACCACCTGGGGCAAGCCGATCCCGCCCCCGAAAGACCTGAAGGGCATCGGCGGGCTGACGTGGCTGGCCTACGACGCCAAGGGCGATGTGCTCTACCTGATGAAAATGGGCACCGACCTGTTCAAGCTCTCGCGGGGCAAGTGACCGGGTGCCGCCCCGCACCCCACCGGCGGATGGTTCGCACCACTTCCCTCCCACCCCGTGGGCGAACCATCCGTCGAGGTGAGAATCACCCTTCGGAATGCGAACCATCTGCCCGACCGACCGCCCCTTGCCACCCGCGACTATCGTTCGGACACTGAATCACGTCTAATAGCAAACTCACTCCGGAGCGAGGTACGTCATGGCCGAGCAAATGCCCTATGGGGTCAGTGCCGAATTTGCGCGCAACTCGGAACAACGGTGCCCGTGTGTGTTGTTGCTCGACACGTCCGGGTCGATGGGCGAGGTGGTGGCCGACTCCGGCCGTGACCTCGGCTACACAGTGCAGCAGGACGGGCAGACGTACCGTGCGGTGTCCGGTGGCACCACCCGCATCGACCTCCTGAACGCCGGGATTCGGGCTTATCACACCGACATCATGCAGGATTCGATGGCCTCACTCCGGGTGGAAGTGAGTGTCATCACGTTCGGGGGTACGGTGCAGACTGTCACCCCGTTCGTGACTGTCCACGACTTCACCCCGCCCACGCTGACGGCGAACGGCGATACGCCGATGGGCGCGGCTATCTTCCAAGCCATCGAAGCGGTGACGGAACGCAAGCGGCTCCTCAAACAGAACGGCATCGAATACCTGCGGCCGTGGGTCATTTTGGTCACCGACGGCGAGCCGACAGACGCCTGGAAGCCGGCTGCGGCGAGGGTGAAGGAAGGCGAGGCGAAGAAGGAATTCGCGTTCTTCACGCTCGGAGTGACTGGGGCCAATTTCGATGTACTCGAACGGATCGCCACCCGCCAACACAAGAGGTTGGAAGAGACGAAGTTCCCTGAACTCTTTCTGTGGCTATCCAGTTCCCAGAAAAGGATGTCCGAATCCAAACCGGGACAGGAAGAGCAGGTGCAGCTTCCTTCCACTAAAGGGTGGGAAACCCTGTGACCTGGAACGTTCTCGCTGCCTCGTCCGTCGGCACGTCCCACGCCGGGCGTGCGGCCTACTGCCAGGATGCGTGCCGGTATCATACGTTCGGGCCGTCCGCCGAATGGCTTGTGGTCGCAGTGGCGGACGGGGCGGGGTCGGCGGCGCATTCCGAGGTGGGCGCGACGCTAGTCCTACAGCCGTAGTTGGTCAGTCGGGCGGTCTGGCCCCGCGTTTCTTGTAGTGGCACTCCCGTGCCCGGTGCTGGTGTCGCCGACGCCACACCGACCACGCCAGCACCCGGTCGGCGTCCGGGACGAACGCCCACA
>JANNDF010000328.1:0-21894 GCA_031387445.1 Planctomycetia bacterium | reverse complement strand
GGCGCTCCGGAACACCACGCTGCACCTGCTCGCCGGGGTGGAGGCGACCCGTCGGGCGGCGGCCATGCGACGATTCGCCGCCCACCCCCACGAAGCACTCCGGCTCATCAAGCGGTAATGTGAAACGGGATACAGCCCTGCTCGGTCGCCGTCACCGCTTGATGCGGGGGGCCGACTTGACGGGGCGGGGGCGGCCGCGGGACGGGGAGAGCCGCCACACCCGCCGGTCGCAGTCCTCGCAGCGGAACGGGCGAATCAGGAGACAGGCGAGGAGCGGCCGCCAGAACCCGCTCCGCGAGGCGAAAAAGCGCTGCCCGTTGCAGTTGGGGCATCGGCGAGGCGGCCCGAACATGGGTTGAACTCGCGGCGGAGGTGGAAGGTAACTTACCCGGCGAACGCCCGCCGCCCGATCTCGGCCAACCGTCGCAAGGTCCGACGGTGATTTTTTCTTAGCGTGAATGCAACGCCGGAATCTCCGACACCTGCCGGTCGCGACGTGGGTTCGGTGTGCGAGACAAGTTCGGGCCGGCCTCCCGCGAGGCGGCAATGCCACAATTCGGTGAAGACCGCTTCGCCCGCCAACTGTCCGTGGTGTTCCACCTCACGGCCGGCAGGCCTACCATGACCTGACCCTGTCTGGTGTCGAATGGCCGTGCCCCCGACCACTTCGCCCGCACGCCCCGGCTGGTTCGCCCGGCTGTGGGACCGCGTGCGCGCCGCCCGCCCGTGGGTGCGGTGGGTAGTCGGCGTGGGGGTGTTGCTGGCGGTCGTCGGCGTCGGCGTCGGTGCGGTGGTCGTGGTGAACAAACTGGACCAGCGGCAGCGAGCGCAGGCGGCGGTGGAACAGTGGGCGCGGTTCGACAAGGCGGCGCGGGCGGGTGACGAGACGGAAATACGATCCGCACTCGACACCATTTCGGCACTCACGGCCGACCCGCAGTGCGACCGCTACCGCGAGACGATCAGTTCCGGTGACGCCCCGCCCGACGACCCGCGGCTGTGCCTGTTGACGACCACCCTGCACGCCCGCGGCGGGCGGTGGGCCGAGGCCGCCCGCGAGGCCCGCAAGCGGCTGGCCCACGAGCCGGACGACTGGATCTCTCGGTGTCTGGTGGCGCTCGCGGCACTCGCGGCCGGCGACCCGACGACCGCCCGCGCGGAACTCGACCGCCTGCCCGACCCCGCGGGGAGTGGCCCGAACCCTGCCGGACTCTTGCTCGCCCACGACCTGTTCCGCCGCACCGGCCGCGACACCACCCCGCTGCGGCGGTTCGTGAACGACGTCGTTGTGGACGTGCTGAACTCGCCGGGCGTGGACGACGACCCGCCCGCCGTGAAGGTGGAGTTGATCGACTGCTACCTGCTCGGGTTCGACGACCCGCCGCCCGCCCGGTTGGGGAGTGCCATCGCCGCCGTAGTGCGGTTGGCCGACGCCGCGGCGCAGTCGGACGACGCGACCGTGCTCACCCGGCTCGGCGTCAGTTGCAACCGGCTGACGGCGGCCATCGACCGACTGCACCGGGCGAAGCAGATGACCGTCGGGCAGCGCGACGGGCTGGCGAAGGAGCACGAGGCCCGCACCGCCCGCGTGTGGCGGCGGGTGAAGGAGGTGTCGCCGTGTACCCCGGCGGCGTATCACGGGCTGGCTCAGCACGAGGTGCGGGCGAACCGCCTGCCGGCGGCGATTGACGAAGTGCGGGCCGGGTTGAAGGAGTGCGGCAACGATGCCGGCCTGCTCGCCCTCTATTCGCTGCTGCTCCGGGCGACCGACCGTACCGACGACGCACTTCGCACCCTCGCCGCGGCCGCCGATGCCGACCCGACGAACCTTCAGCTGCTGCTGCTCGTCGCCGAGACCGCGCTGGATGCCCCGCGGCGAGACGTGGCCGCCATCGCCCTTCGCCATGCCGCCGCCGTCGCCCCGACCGACCCGCGGGTGATCCGCCTGGGCGTGCGGCTGAAGCTGCAAGGTGGGGACACGCACGGAGCACTCCAGCGGCTCCGCGACCTGGGCGAACCGGCGCTCCTGGACGAACCGCTACTGGTGCGGATCTACACCCGTGCCCTTCACGACGCCGGCCTGGGCGTGCTGCTCCCCGACTGGCTTGAGCGGGTGGGGAAGCGGGAGAATGCGGCCGTCGCGGCGGCAGCCGTTCGTGGTCTGACGGACACCGCCTTTGACGACGAACTGGCCCCGCTCGCCTCGCGTTTGATCGACCGCACGCTGGCCCGCTGGCCCTCCGACGCGGACGCCCTGGCCGCCCGTGCCGTGCTGCTCGCCCGCTGGGCCGAGTACGGCAGCACCCGTTGGGAGCCGGTGCGGACCCGCGACGCGGCGTTCGCCCTGGAACGGGTCCGCGCGATGTCCCCGGAGGACGCCGACACGGCCGCCATGCTCGGCCGCATTCGGTTGAAGGGGTTGAACGATTCGGCGAAGGCGGCGAAGGACATCGCCCCGCTGATCGACGTGAGGGACCGAGGCGCGCTACTGACCGGCGAGCAACTCGCGGTCGTGGGGATGGTGCAACTGGCGAACGGGCAGACCGAGCCGGCGATTTCCGCCCTCGAAGCCGCCCGCAAACTCGGCCCGCCGTCCGCCGCCGTGTGCGTTCACCTGGCGCTCGCGTATCACACCCGCGGGGACACCGACCGCGGGCGGCCGCTGGTGGTCGCCGCCCGCCGCCTGCCCCACACCCCGCAAGACGACGCCGATCTGACCGCCCTCCCCGCCACCCTGCGAGAGACCCCGTGACCCGTTCCGCACTGGCGCTCGTGCTGCTGCTCGCGGCCCCGCTGTTCGCACAGACGCCGCCCGTCCCGAAGCCGGCCACGCCGACCGATCTGGAGGAGGCGCTCGCCCTGTTCAAGGCGAACAAGGTGCCGGAGGCGCTCGACAAGTTGGCGAAGGCCGGGAAGACGAACCCGACCCTGTCGCCGCCGAAGGTGCAGGTGGCCCAGTGGTTCTTTCAGGCGGGCAACGGTCAGGCGGCGCGGTCGCTCATCGAACAGGCCTTGGTCGAAGACCCGAAGCACCCGGAAGGCTACCTGCTGAATGCCAACTTCGCCTACGGCGAGGGGCGGTTGACGGACGCGGTGCTGAACCTGCGGACGGCCCTCGACCTGTCGGCCGACGCCCGCTGGGACGCCGACCAGAAGAAACGGTTCGCCCGTGAGGCCCGCAGCGGGCTGATCGAAACGAGCTTCGCCCGCGGGGACTACTCGGCCGCCAAGGAGTACGCCCTGGAGGTGCTCAACGCCGACCCGAAGAACGGCGTGATGCGGAGCCGGCTGGCGACGATCGTGTTCCGCCAGGACAAGCCGGCGGAGGCGGAGAAGGAGTACACGCAGGCGTTCGCGGACGACCCGAGCATCGACCCGCCGGAACTGCAACTGGCCAACCAGTGGCAACTGCGGGCCGTGGCCGAACCCGACGCGGCCAAGCAGGCCACCCACTTCGAGAAGGTGGAGGGCTGGCTCCAGAAGGCGGTGACGGCGCACCCGAAGAGTGCCAAGCCGCCCCGCGAGTACGGCCTGTGGCTGCTGAACGCGGGCAAGACGGACGCCGCTGGACCGTACATCGAGGCCGCCGGCAAGCTCGACCCGACGGGCAAAGAGACGAGCGTGGCGCGGGCCATCTGGCTGCTGCACAAGAAGGACGCCGCCGCCGCCGAGCCGCTGCTGGACGCGGTGTACAAGGACGCCCCCGGCGACCTGAACGCGCTCTCGTTCCTCTGCCTGTGCCTGACCGAGACGGGCGACGAGAAGAAGCGGAAGCGGGCGGCGGAGCTGGCCGACACGATGGTCAAGCAGAACCCGAAGTCGCCGGCCGGGTACGCCGTGCTCGGCTGGTGCAGCTACAAGCTGGGCAAGGCGGACGATGCCGAGAAGGCATTCTCGGCGGTGCTCAGTTCCGGGCAGGTGAGTTCGGACGGGGCGTTCTTCATCGCCAAACTGCTGGCCGACAAGCAGAAGCACGAGGACGCGCACAAACTGCTGACGGGGGCACTCGGCGTGAAGCACGGCATGTTCATCTATCGCGCCGACGCGAAGACCCTGCTCGACGAGGTGACGAAGAAACTGCCCGAGAAGAAAGAGGAGAAGAAGGAGGAGCCGAAGAAGCCGTGACCCGCCTCCGCCAGTTCGTTCCGCCCGCCGTGCTCGCGGCGGGGTACGCCGGCCTCGTCGCGGCGGTGGTCGGTCACTGGCGGGCCGACCTGTCGGCGGTGGATCGCTATCTGGTGCTCGCCGGCGCGGTGCTGGCGGCGGTGCTCCGCCGCCGCGAGGCGGTGGCGAACGCGACACCGCGACCAGTGGTCGGCGGTGTGTTCGTGGCGATCGGTGCCGTGCTCTACCCCGTCGGCTGGGCCGGGTACTTCGTGCTGTTCAACGCCCGCAGCCTGCCGTTCTGGGTGCTCTGGCTCGCGCTCACGCTGGCAACGGTCGGCTGGCTGTTCGCCGCGTTCGGCCGGCGTGCGGTCGTGAAACTCCTCTTCCCGCTGGTGTTCGTCGCCTTCGCACTTCCCCCGCCGGAATCGGTGCTGCACGGCATTCAGCAGTGGCTCCAAACAGTCACCACCGACACCTCGGAATGGGTGCTGAAGGCGGTCGGATATCCCGTCGCTCGGCCTCCGGGCGGGTTCCTGCTCGTCCTCCCCGGTGGCGAACTCGGGATCGAGGAGTCGTGCAGCGGGGTGACGGCGCTCACCGCACTCACCGCGGTGGCGGCATTCGTCGCCTTCTGGAAGCGGTTCGGCGTGGTGCGGGGCGTGCTGCTCGTGGTCGCGGCGGTGCCGGTGGTGGTCGGCGTGAACGTGCTGCGGGTGACGCTCAGCGGGGTGATTCAAGAGGCGGCGGGTGCGGAGTTCATCCGCGGCGGGTGGCACGACGCCCTCGGCTTCGGCACGGTGCTGGTCGGGCTGGGCGTGGTCTGGCTGCTGGCGAAGTGCGTGGCACCGAAGAAGGCACCGGCCGAAGCCTCTGTTGCCACCGGCCTACTGCCCGCCTCGCCGTGGTTCTTCTCCGCAATGTTGGCGTGTTCACTCGTCGCGTCGGGTGTGGTGGTGTGGCACGGCCGCACGCTGGTGCCCCCGCCGGTGCCCACTCCGCCGCTCGATGAACTGTCGCCACAGTTGGGCGAGTGGGCCGAAGTCGCCCGCCCGCCGGTGCCCCGGCACGTGAGCGGGTTGCTCCAAGCCGACGCCATCGTTCACCGCGAGTACCGCAACCCGCTCGGCCGCTCGGCGACCGTGTGGGTGATCTACTGGACCTCGGCCCACGCCGTCCGCGGCTATCACCACCCGGACGTTTGCCTGCCGAACGTCGGCTACCGCGAGACCAACCGGGGGGTGGTGAACGTTTCGCCCAGCAATGGCGGGGAACTGCCGGTCACGTCGCGGACGCTGAGCGGGACGGGCGGAGAGTTGTACGTGCTGTACTGGGCGCAGACCGGCCGGCGGGTGTGGGGGCCGGCCGACGAAGCCGAGGCGATGGCGGGGCTACGGTACGATCACGTGTTGAGTCGGGCCGCGGTCCGGTGGACGGAACCGCCGCCGGAACCGGCCGGCCGGCTGGTCGTGCTCATCGGCAGTCGCTCCCCCGACACTTTCGGCCGCGGGGAAGTGGAAGCCTTCGCCCGTGCCGTCGCCGACGACGTGTACCGCTTGTGCCCAACCGCCGCAGTGCCCAACAAGTGAGGTGCGAAGTGGCTGCGATGTCATCCGATCGCCTCGCGCTGCTCAAAGCGATCCTGGCCGCCCCGGACGACGACCTGCCGCGGCTGGTGTTCGCCGACTGGCTCGAAGAGAACGGCACTTCGGATGCGGACGCCGCTCGCGTCGAGTTCATCCGCCTCGGGTGCAAGTCGAAGGCGAAGACGCGGATCACGCCTGCCGAAGGGAAGTGGGTTGATGCCAACTGGCAACGGCTGTTGGGGAGCACGATCTCTGCCCGGCCGAAGGGTGCGAAGTCGCCAAAGGTTGAACGTGCCGGACGGTTTTTGCGAATGCGGTTCCGGTGGACGGAAGGAGAGTTGGAACAAGCTCGTGTGGCCGAATTGTGCTTCGAGTACGTCCGCGGGTTCGCCCGCCGAGTGGAGTACCTGCAAGGCCACACCTATCAGCGGTTCTGGCAGGCCACGACGACCGACGAGCCGCTCGCTTACCACCGCCCGGAGCGGCAACCGGGGTTACTCTTCGGGCCGATCCACGCCACGGGTTACACCCAACTGTCGCGAACCACCTGGGGAGATGCGGTGTTCGACCGCGCCGTCGCCTTCGAGAGGGAACTCAACGGCCGGTCGAAGGTGTATGTCGTCGGGGTGCTGGCGACGACCGACCCCACCGGCCTTCACCCGCCCGCCCTCGCCGACGAAGGGAGCATCATCCCGCCGCAAAACCGACAGCGGGTCGCCGTCGCCACCGCCATGACCGCCATCGCCCGCGAGTTCGTCGGCCTGGCGCCGGCGCTGTAGGTCGCGGTCGAGCAAGTCCGAAGGACTGCGAGGCCCGACGGCCAACCACCTTTCTCACACTTTGTCCGACGTCGGGCCTCGCTCCCGCTTCGCGGTCGCTCGACCACGACCTACTTGTGTGTCGCCCGCTGGATGAGCGCCCGCTCCACCGGCCCGGGCAGGAACTTCGACAGGTCGCCGCCGAACACCGCGATCTGCCGCAGCAGCGAGCTGCTCACGTGCGAGAACTCCTCCTTCGCCATCAGGAACACCGTCTCGATCTCCGGGTCGAGGTTCAGGTTCATCAGCGACATGGTGAACTCGTACTCCATGTCGGACAGCGTCCGCAGCCCCCGCACCATGATGCGGGCACCCGCCCCCCGCACGAACCGCACCGCCAGCCCCTCGAACTTCAGCACCTCCACGTTCGGGTGCTGGGCGGTCACCGCCTGAATCAGTTCCACCCGCTCGTCGATGTCGAAGTACGTCTTCTTCTCCGGGTTGATGCCGACGCCGACGATCACCCGGTCGAACAGGCGGCTGGCCCGGTCGATCACGTCCAGGTGCCCGCGGTGGACGGGGTCGAACGTGCCGGTGTACACGGCGATCCGCGGGTTCAGGGTGCTCGTCGGCATGGGTGGCTCCGGGGAGTGCGGAACGCCGGATATGGTACGAGGTGTGATGGGGTGGGTCGCTCTCGCCGCGAGCGACATCCGACCGGCTCTCGGCCAGAGCCGGCCACCCTAACGAACCGCCCCGAACGTGGCGGCCACGTTCGCGTCACTCAGTACGTCGCTCGGGTGGCCCTGGCTGCGGATCTGCCCGCCGGCCAGGCACAGCACGTGCGACGCGAACTTGCCCACCGTCGGCAGGTCGTGCGAGACGAGCACCACCGTCACGTTGGTGGTCCGGTTCAGGTCGGCGATCAGCTCGTAGAAGTCCTGCTCGTCCTTGAAGTCGATGCCGGCGGCCGGCTCGTCGAGCAGCAGCAGTTCCGGTTGCGGGTCGATGGCGAGGGCGAGCAGCACCCGCTGCATCTGCCCGCCGCTCAGCCCGTCCACCGGCACGTCGAGGATGTGTTCGGCCTTCACCCGCTTGAGCAACTCCGCCGCCCGTTTCACCACCTTCTTGCCGATGCCGAACATGAGCGGCCGCCACCCGCTCATCGCCAGGCCGAACAGGTCGCGGACGGTGATGGGCAGGCGGGCATCGATGTGCAGCCGCTGCGGCACATACCCGACGTACTCCGGCCGCGGGCGACTGTGGTCGTGCCCGCAGCGGTACTTCAGTTCGCCGTGGTAGGGCAGTTCGCCGAGCATGGTGCGGAGCAGGGTCGATTTGCCGGACCCGTTCAGCCCGACGAGTGCGGTGATGCCGCCGCGGGGGATGTCGGCGGTCAGGTTCGACAAAATGAGCCGCCCGCCCCGCCGCACGAGCAAGTTGCGGAACGAGACGAGCGGCGGCACGTCGGCCATGCGGAGGGGCGTGGGCATAAGAGTCCGTCGTGAACCTTGCGACCGAAGTGTGGCCTGAAATCACCCCTCCCCGCTGGGGAAGGGTGGTCACGCACCGACTCGCGCACTGAGCGGGCCGCCCGCCTACTGGAACACGCCCTTCAGGGCGGCGATGTTCGCCCGCATCTTCGTCTCGTACCAGTCGGCATTCAGGTCGGCGGCGGATGCCGACTCCAGGTTGTCCAGCTCGATGACGGTGGTGGCCATGCCCAGCCGCTTCAGCTCGCCGGCCAGCGTCTTCACCCCGCCCAGCTTGCTGAACTGCGGCTCGGAGGCGATCACCTTCACGCCCTCTTTCTTGCACTTCTCCACCAGTTCGTCGAGTTGCTTCTTGCTCGGCTCGCGGCCGGCGGCTTTCTGAACGGTGTCCACCACCGTCAGCTTGAACGTGTCGGCGAAGTAGGCCATCGACCCGTGGGCGGTGACGATCTTGCGGTCCTCCTTCTTGGTGCCGGCGAGCGCCGCCTCGCCCTCCGCCTTGATCGCCTTCAGCCTGGTTTTGTACGCCTCGGCGTTCGCATAGAAGGTGTCCTTGTGCTGCGGGTACTTGTCGCTCAGTTCCTTACAGATGGTGTCCACCATCTGCACCGCCCGGTCGAGGCCCATCCACACGTGCGGGTCGTGGGCGTCCTCGTCCTCTTCGTGTTTGTGCGCGTCGTCCTCGCAGGTGCAGCCCGCACCGTGCAACAGGTATTTGTGCTTCAGTTGGTCGCCCACCTTCACCACCTTCAGGTTCTGGTTCGACGAACTGGCGGCCAGCTTCTTGGCGAACTCGTCGTCCAGGCCGAGGCCGTTGGCGAACAGGATGTCGGCCGAGCCGACCGCCTCCAGTTCGGTCTTCGTCACTTCCGACCCGTGTGCCCCCTGCGTACTCTTCACGCTCTTCACCGTCCCGGTGTCGCCCACCACGTTCGCGGCCATCGAGTAGAGCGCGGGGAAGGTGACCGCCACCTTCACCCCGTCGGTGCTGCCGGCCGGCGGGTCCGTCTTCACCTTGCACCCGACGAGCGGCACCGCCAGGACCGCCACGGCAAGCACTCCGACGGCGAACCAGCGAGCGTACCGAGTCATGACCCTTCTCCGGGTATACGGTGTTATACCGACTTCATTGTAGCTGTACGCCGGGGGCAACACCAGTGTTCGTGCCCGCACAATCAGCGGAAGATGGGGCCGGTTGGGGCCGAGTCTCAGTCTCACCACTTTCCCCCACACCCGACGCCATCTCCCTCTCGCGACCATTCGAACCGCCCGGTTTCACTGGAATACGCCGGGCTGGTGTGCGAAACTCCCGACATGCAGCCGAATCCCGCGGCACAACGCGGGAGCGGGGGACCCAACGACGGCGACGAGAGACGCCGTCTGGGGCGCAGGTGAACCCAGTTCACCGGGGCACGTTCAAGCCCTAGCCCGTCAGCTAACCTCGCAGGCCGGCGCGGACGTGTGTTCCGCCGCCACTGAACGGGCACCCTCGTCGCCATCATCTCGGACGATCGCGCCCCGTCTTCTGCGTGGAAGGTCTCCCATGTTCGCCAACGGCGATGTCCCCCTGTGGCTGCAAAGTTACTGGTGGGCGGCGGTGCCAGCGGTCCTCGTCCCGATGCTGGTGTGGTGGGCGATGGTGAGGGTGATCCCGAACGACAAGGTCGGTGTGGTGGAGAAGCTGTGGTCGCACTCCGGGTCGGTGTCCGGCGGGCGGATCATCGCCCTGAACGGCGAGGCCGGGTATCAGGCCGACCTGCTCCGCGGCGGGCTGCACTTCGGCCTGTGGCGGTGGCAGTACCGCGTTCACGTGGTCCCGCTCGTCACCGTCCCACAGGGGCAGATCGGGTACGTGTACGCCCGCGACGGCCAGCCGCTGCCGCCCAGCCAGACGCTCGGCCGGGTGGTCGAGTGCAACCACTTCCAGGACGCCCGCGGGTTCCTCACCCGCACCGACGACGAGTCCGAGCGCGGCCAGCGGGGGCGGCAGCGGGTGATCCTGCGGGAAGGGGTGTACGCCATCAACCCGGCCGCGTTCGTGGTGATGACTGAGAACCGCGCGTACACCCTGAGTCAACTGCTCGACGGCCAGGAGTCGAGTTCGATCAAGACGTGGCACACGCAACTGACCGAGTGCGGCGGGTTCCACCCGGTGGTCATCGGCGGCAGCAGCGAGCAGGGGGAGACGGAGGTTCACGACGACGTGATCGGGGTGGTGACGGTCCACGACGGCCCCAGCCTGCCGCCGGGCGAGATCATCGCCCCGGCCGTCGGCACCGAACCGGACGGCGCCAGCTACCACAACAACTACCAGGATCCGGAGGCGTTCCTGAGCGCCGGCGGGCGGCGGGGCCGGCAGTACGCCCCGCTGACGGACGGCACGTACTTCATCAACCGCTGGTTCGCCACGGTGGAGATGGTGCCGAAGACGGTGGTGCCGATCGGCCACGTGGGGGTGGTGGTGAGCTACGTCGGGCGGGCCGGCCGCGACGTGAGCGGCACCTCGTTCCGCCACGGCGAGCGGGTGCAGGAGGGCGAGCGCGGGGTGTGGGAGCGGCCGCTCGGGCCGGGCAAGTACCCGTTCAACGTGTACGCCGGGCAGGTGATCCTGGTGCCGACGACGAACTTCGTGCTGCACTGGATCACCGGCAAGACGGAGGCGCACAAGTTCGACGAGGGTCTGCGGAGCATCGACCTGGTGACCCGCGACGCCTACGAGCCGCTGCTGCCGCTGTCGGTGGTGGTCCACATCGACTACCAGCGGGCGCCGAGCGTCATCCAGCGGTTCGGCGACGTGAAGAAGCTGATCACGCAGACCATCGACCCGATGCTGAGCGCCTTCTTCCGCGACATCGCGCACAAGAAGACGATGCTGGCCCTGCTGCACGAGCGGGACGTGATTCAGGGCGAGGCGCGGAAGGAGTTGCGGGACCGCTTCCGCGAGTTCGACATCGAGTGCGTGGACGTGCTCATCGGCAAGCCGGTGGCGGCCGACAAGGACACCAAGATCGAGACGCTGTTGGAGCAACTGCGGCTGCGGCAGTTGAGCATGGAGCAGGTGGAGACGTTCGAGCGGCAGCGGGCGGCGGCGGAGAAGCAACGGAGCCTGAACGAGGCCCAGGCGATCGCCGCCGTGCAGGTGCAACTGACGAACGCCCAGGCCGAGGTGAAAATCGCCGAGAGCCGCGGGGAGGCGGAGCTGGCCCGCGCCCGCAAGCAGGGCGAGCAGACGGTGGTGGTGGCCGAGGCGGAGCTGGCGAAGGCGAAGCGGCAGGCGGAGCAGACGGTGCTGCTGGCCGAGGCCGACGCCAAGCAGAAGGTGCTGGCCGGCCGCGGGGACGGGCAGAAGGCCCTTCAAATCGGCCTGGCCGAGGCGTCGGTGGTGCTGAAGAAGGTGGCCGCCTACGGCGACCCGCGGCTGTACGCGGTGGCCGTGCTGGCCGACCGGCTGGCGAACAGCGTGCAGCCGCTGGTGCCCGAACGCATGTTCGTGAGCGGCGCCACCGGTGAGAGCGGGAGCATGGCCAGCGGCCCGCTCGGCCTGCTGCTGAACCTGCTGCTGGACGAGAAGACCGGCCTGGGGACGACGGCCGAATCGCCGGACGCGAAGGAGTTGAAGGAGCAGACCGAGGCGATGACCCGCGAGGCGGTGGCCGGGCTGACGGCGGGGAAGTGAAACATGGCGAGCGGCCCGCGTGAGCGGGCTGTTTCCGGGCGACCCATGCCGTCCGGAAACAGCCCGCTCACGCGGGCCGCTCGCCTTCAGTTACCGGATGATGTTGGCCAGTTCTTGAAGCGTCTCGTTCGCCGCGGAGATGGTCCGCGAGTTGATCTGGAACCCCCGCTGGGCGAGGATCAGGCGGCTGAACTCGATGGCCACGTCCACGCTCGACCCCTCGAGTGCACTGCCTTGCACCAGCCCCCGCCCGCCCGTCCCGGACGTGCCAATCCGTGCCTCGCCTGAACCCGGCCCACTCTCGTAGTAGTTGTTCCCCTGGCGGATCAGCCCGCCCTCGCTGTTGAACGAGGCCAGGGCGAGTTGCGCCAGCGGGATGGTGCGGCCGTTAGTGAACGAGCCCTGGACATTGCCGTCGCCGTCGATGCTCACCTGGGTGAGGGAGCCCGCGCCCACCCCGTCCTGGGTGATGGCGGTGGCGTCGGATGACCCGCCGAACTGAGTCAGGCCGGTGGCTTGACCGGGCGTCCCCAGGTTGAGGGTGACGGTCTGAGGGTTCGCCCCGGGGATGCCGCTGATGCTCACCGCCAGGGTGGCCGGGGAGACGAGCAGGCCGGTGCCGTCGAAAGTGATCGGGGTGGGGGGGATGGTGGCGGTGCCGCCGCTGATGGTGGCGGTGGCCGAGTAGGTGTTCACGGCCGTCTTGGTGAACGTGACGGTGAGCGTCTGCGGCCCGCTCTGGGTGTCGAACACCTGGATGGCGGTGGGGGTGGATTCGCCCACCGCCATGTCGCGGTCCAGGTTCCCGAGCATGCGGACGTTCGCCGTCGGGGTTCCCGTCGCACCGGCCCCGAACGGCACTCGGATGTCGTTGTTCCCGGACACCTGGAAGCCGGGCTGGGTGCCCGTCCCCTCGCCGGTGGTGCCGTACCGCTGCACCCTCGCCCCGGTGCCGGGGTCCACCAGGAAGCCGTTCGCGTCGATCCCGAAACTGCCGGCCCGCGTGTACGCCTGCCCGGTCGGCGTGCGGACGACGAAGAACCCGCTGCCCTGGATCGCCACGTCCAGCGGGCGGCCGGTCGGGTTCAGCGGCCCTTGCAGGAACTGGGTGTCGATGGTGCCCACCGACACCCCGTACCCGATCTGGGCGGCGTTCGTCCCGCCCACGTTCGCCCCGTCCCCGGCCGACCCGAAGTCGAGCAGTTGGTACACCTGGTCGCGGAAGAGCGCCCGCTGCGTCTTGTACCCGGTGGTGTTCAGGTTGGCCAGGTTGTTCCCCACCACGTCCAGGGCGGTGGAGTTGGCGGCCAGGCCGGAGGCGCCGGTGAACAGAGCGGTCAGGGCCATCGGATCGTCCTCGGTGCGATTCGGGGGGTGTCGTGGTCTGCTCGCTCGGCGAGCGGGGTGTACGTCGGGGCGCCCGCCCGCGGGGCGGAGCGCGTCGTCACTTGGCAGAAATCACTTTGTCCAGGGCCACGGTGGCGGTGCCGACGGTCAGCTCGAAGTTGCCCTCGTTCACCGCCACGGCCGAGACCACGCCGGTCTGCGTGGCGCCGTCGGCATCGGTGTAGCTCACGGTCTTGCCGACCAAGCTCGTCCCGCTGGTGAGCTGTTGCAGTCGCAGCACCTGGCCGAAGTTGGCGTCCAGGTTCTGGAGCGACTGCAACTGCGACAACTGCGACAACTGGGCGATGAAATCCTTGTCGGACACCGGGTTGAGCGGGTCCTGGTTTTGGAGCTGCGCGACCAGCAGTTGCAGGAACTGGTCTTGCGCGAGCGATGCACTGATACCCGATACTTTGCTCACGGTCACACTCCGGGGGGCGGGGTGGGGTCAGGCCGTCACGTCGATCATTCCGCCGGACCGGGTCGGACGTGGCGTGATGGCGCGCGGCTGGCCGGCCGGTCGTGGGGTCGGGGCGAACGCCGGCTCGGAGCGATCCCAGCCGTCGCCGCCCGTGTCCGCCCGCTTCCCGCCGCCGTCCGTCGTCACGTCGAAGGTCGGCACCGACACCCCGGCCGCTTCCAACCGCTGCCGCAGTTCGGGCAACTGACTCTCGATCAGCCGCTTCACCGCGTCGTCCGACACCACCAGTCGCGCTTCCACGCGGTCGCCCATCGCCAGCACTCGCACTTTCACCTCGCCCAACTCGGGCGGGTCGAGCCGCAGTTGGAACTCGTGGATGCCGCCGTTCTCCACCACCCGCGCGTGCGTGACGTACGCCTCGCACACCTGGGCGGCCACCGGCGGGGCGTTCGGAGCCACTCGCGGCCCGGCGGAGGGCGGTTCGGCCGGCGGGCTGTTTGCCGCAAGCGGGGCCAGTTGCGGTTGGCCCGGTTCCACGGCGACGGCGGCAGGTTCGTTCGACTCGATACCCAGCGGAGCCACACCAGGGAAGGCCGGTGTGGGGAAGAACGCCGCCTGACTCGCGGACTCAGGAACGCTCGGCGTCGGTTGGACGGTCGCCGCAGTTGGCGGGGTCTCACCGGCGGGTGGGGTGTACGAAGTTGGATCGACGGGATCGACCGTCGCCGTGCCGAAATTCGGGCCACTCATCGGCCGCCCCGCGACGGGTGCTGTCACCACCTGTTGCACGGGTGCCGTCGTGTCCGGCGGAGTCTCGGCCGCGAGCACCTGGTCGAACGGTTGCCCCGGCTGGGTGGTGATGGCCTGCGTCGGTCGCGGCGTCGGCTCCACCGCCGACGGGTCTACGGCGAGGTGCTCCACCAGCGCTTGCGACGGCGTTCCGCCGACCGCCGACACCGGGTTCACGGCGGGAGGGGCGACCACCGCCGGCCCGACGAGGCTGTACCCGATCTCGGCGGGGACTATCGGCGACGGCTCGACGACGGCGGCCGCTTGAGGCGCCACCGCCGGCGGCCGTGTCGCCGCGACCACCACCTCGCCCGGTGTGGACGCCACGGGGGTGCGGAACATGGCCGCGGGAGCGGGAAGGGCGATCGTCTGCGGTGCGGGGTTTACTTCCACCGGGGTTGCGGTCGGTGCGGGGGTGGCGACCGTCGAGGGCGTCGTATCCGGGGTGTTCTGCACGGCCGGTGCAGTGTTCAACTGCAATTCGACACTGCGGCTCGGCGCGGCGGCGGCGGTTGATTCTTCGGCGACGAGGATGGCAGGGGAAAGCGGGACCGAAGTGGCCAGCGATTGGCTCGGCGTCACCGCCCCCTCGACCGCGGTGGGGTCAGTCGGCAGTTGAACCGGCAACTGTTGCGGGACCAGTCCGATGGCGGCGAGTGCGGCCGCGACCTCGGCTCCAGCCGCGGGGTCGGTGTCTTCTTCTTCGGTGGTGGCCGCCTCGGCGGTCGCCTGGGTGAGGAAGTTGGCGAACCCGCTAGCGACGGCCGGCTGGATGCTGCCGTTGGCCTGAGTCGTGAAGTCCAACGACCGATTGGGGGACGGTGCGGCCGCGGCGAACAGGTTGGCGGAAATCGCGGCCATCAGGGGGTTCCGTGGGTGGCCTATCCTGGCGGTCTCGCATACGCCCGGCGGACACGGTCTTTGCGGGCCGTCTGTTCCAGTTCGGCGGCCAGTACGCGACTGCGGGCCTGGGCCGCACTGGTGGCAGTGGCCACCCGCTCGGACAGGGCTTGCCAGCGGGGGAGCAGTTCGTGCGGGAGGCCGTCCGGGCACTCGGCGGCCACGGCTGAGACCGCGGCCGACAATTCACCCACTGCATTATCGACCGGCTCAGCACTGCGGCACAAGTCCGCAACGCGGTCGGCCGACCGTTCTGCCGTTGTCAGCAGGCTGATGACGTGATCTAGCACGGGAATTTCCGCTCGGGGTGAAGGGAATGGCGGAAATGACCTGAATTTCACTTCGGTTTGCGGCGGGACTTGAGTTGTTCGAGCTGGGCCTCAAGTTCCAAGGTCGATTTCATGGCGGTGATCTGCACCACCGCACACTCGGCCAGGAACGGGTCGTCTTTGGCGTCGGCGATCGCCTTGTACACGGTCAGGGCGTCGGTCAGTTTCCCCTGCTTCCGCAGGCACGCGGCCCGAATGTACTCGGCGAATGCCTTGTCCTCCTTGGGCAGTTGGCCGGCATCCAGCACTTTCACGATGCCGAATGCCCCTTCCAGATCGCCGGCCTTGTAAAGGTTGCCGGCCGCCCGCACCAGGTCGATCGGCTTGCCCCCTTCCGGTATCACCACCGGCTTGATCGGGGTCGGAGGGTGCGGGTCGTGCGGATCGTGCGGCTTCGTCGGCGGCGAACTCGGCTTCACGCTCTTTTTCTGCTCTTTCAGTTGTTCGAGCAGTTCGTCGAGCTTATTCCGCAACCGATCCCGCTCGTCAGCCGGTTCGGCTTTCCCCGGTTTCGGCTCCGGGTGTTCGTTCATCAGCTTGTCCACTTCGTCTTTCAGCTTCTTCGTCTCCGCCTTCTCCACCGGCGTGTCGATCTTTTCCGATTTCGACCAGTTCAGCCGCGCCGGCGGGATGGTCGGCAGGGCGGGGATGGGTGCCGGCGCCAGGGTGGGGCCGGGGGGCGACGCCGGGCCGGACGGGGGTCCCCCCCGGCCGACGCCGACCGCCAGCACCAGCACCAGCAGCACCCCAAACGTCGACATCGCTCGCATCGCGTTTCCCCGCCCGGTTTCACCGTTCGCTATACCCCTCCGGCCACGTCCCCACAAGTTCGATTCGGAAGACCGTGCCGGTCGGGCGGGTGTACGGGAGAGTGATCGAACACCGCCGACAATTTTTGCCGGCGGGTGGCGCGTGGACAGGCCGATGCCGCTCGGCGGAGGTGTGCCATGCGTCGGCTGACCGGGTGCCTGGTGTTGCTCGCTCTCGCCGGGGTTGCCCGTGCCGACGAGGCGACCGACCGGCTGGCCAAGGAACTGGTGGGTGTCGTCCGCGACCCGCGGCAGGGGGTGACTCAGCGCGTCGAGGCGGCCCGCACGCTCGCCAAACTCGGCCCGCAAGCGGCCGTCGTCGTACCCGAGTTGATTGCGCAGATGAAGCGGCTGAAGGGCGACGAACTCGAACCACTTCAAGAGGCGGTCATCGAAACGCTGGGGGCCATCGGCAACGCCGCCAAGCCCGCCCTGCCGGCGCTCGCCACCACCACCGGACGCACCACCGACATCGACCAGGCCATCAAGCAGACGACGAAGCAACTCCTGGCGGCCGACGACACGCGGGACGTGAAAGCGCTCGTCGAGCAGGCCACCAGCCGCGATGTCGGGCTGCGGCTGCGGGCGGTCAAGACGCTCGGCGGGCTGAAGGGCGATGCCGCGTCCGCGGTGCCGGCGCTGACGCTCGCGCTGGCCGACGCCGACAGCGACGTTCGGCGGGCGGCCGTGACCGCGATCCGGCTCATTCAACCGCAGGCGAAGCCGTCGAAGGAACTCGTTCAGGCGATTGCCACCGATCTGAAAGACCCCGACGACAACCTGCGGCTGAACGCGGTGCGAACGCTCGGCAAACTCGGCTCGGCCGCGGCCGCCGCCATGCCGGCCCTCGAACCGCTCCTCAGCGACCCGGACAAGGACGTCCGCCGGGCGACGGGTGAGGCAATGCTGAAACTGGCCGGGCAGTGAGCGGGAAGAGGGATTCACCGCCGAGGGCACATGAGGGCACGAGAGCAGGAAGACCAGATTAACCACGGAGGCACAGAGGCACAGAGAAAGCGAGAGAGAGTTCTGTGTCTTCGACCTGCCTCGGTCTACTCTGTGTCTTTGTGCTTCTGTGGTTCGCTCTTCTGTTTTCTGCCTTCCTCTCGTGCCCTCATGTGCCCTCGGCGGTGAATCCGCTTCACACCCCACTGCCGTCCTTGCACCTCTGCCAGGGGCCGAGTACCCTCCCCGCATCCCGCGGAGGTTCTCCATGCCCGACATCCCCGACGGCCAGACGGCCGAAATGCAAGGCTCCGGGTCGAAGCCGTACATCCTGAAAAACGTCGGCGGCGTGTACTCGTGTTCGTGCCCGGCGTGGCGGAATCAGTCCGTCACCATCGAACGCCGCACCTGCAAGCACCTGCGCAAGTACCGCGGCGATGCCGCCGAGGAGGCCCGCATCGGCGGCGCACTGCCGCAGAAGCCGACCAAGCCTGACGGGGCCGAGGACGGTGCCGACCTGCCGCTCCTGCTGGCCGAGAACTGGACCGACGACACCGACCCGGCCGGCTGGTGGATGAGCGAGAAGCTGGACGGCGTGCGGGCGTACTGGGACGGCAAGCAGTTCCTCTCGCGGAAGAACAACATCTTCTACGCCCCGGACTGGTTCACCGCCGGCCTGCCGCCGATGGCCCTCGACGGCGAACTGTGGATCGCCCGCGGGCAGTTCCAGCGCACCGTCTCCGTCGTCCGGCGGCAGGATCAGCCGCCCGAGTGGAAGCAGGTGAAGTACGTCGTGTTCGACGCCCCGCAGGCCCGCGGCACGTTCGAGAAGCGGATCGAGTGGCTGACGACCACTGCCGCGAAGTGGGGCAACAGCTACCTCCAGATGCACACACACGAGGAGTGCGAGGGTCTGGAAGACCTGGTGACCGAGTTGGAGCGTGTGTTGAAACTGGGCGGCGAGGGGCTGATGCTGCGGAAGCCGGGGTCGAAGTACGAGTTCAACCGCTCCTCCACACTGCTCAAGGTGAAGCGGTTCCACGACGCCGAGGCGAGGGTGATCGCCCACGAACCGGGCAAGGGGCGGCACAAGGGTCGGCTGGGGGCGGTGGTGGCCGAGGTGCCGGGCGGCAAACGGTTCAACATCGGCAC
Source organism: Planctomycetia bacterium (assembly GCA_031387445.1). Classification (GTDB taxonomy): domain Bacteria; phylum Planctomycetota; class Planctomycetia; order Gemmatales; family Gemmataceae; genus JALHQU01. The sequence continues at coordinate 3,546 of JANNDF010000328.1, read as the reverse complement.
CGGGTTTACGGACAAACAGCGGGAGAACCCGCCGGCGGTTGGCAGCACGGTCACGTTCAAGTACCAGGAGTTGACCCGAGACGGCATCCCGCGGTTCCCGGTGTTCGTCGGCGTGCGGATCGACGCCCCGGCGGAAATCGTGCCGTTGGTGAGGGTGCCGCCGGCCGCCGCGAAGATCACGAGCACGCCGAAGGGGACGGGAGGCACGAGGATGTTCGCGAACAGGACCGACGGGGCGAGCAAGTTCTGGGAGGTGAGCGTGAGTGGGAGCAGCTTGACGACGCGGTGGGGGAAGATCGGCACCGCCGGCAGCACGAAGACGAAGACGTTCGCCACCGCGGAGAAGGCGCACTCCGAAGCCGAAAAGCTGGTGAACGAGAAGGTGGCCGGCGGGTACGAGGAGGGATAAACGCCGACCCCACCGGCGGCGCCCTTCCAGCCCAGGGTGAGGTGTGGCGGGTCCCAGGTGAGGTGCGAAGCACCGACACCCTGAGAATGCAAGCCACCAATTCATCGACCCCAACGGGGTCGTGTGGATGATTCGGATGCGTACCCAGGGTGTCGGTGCTTCGCACCTCAACCCTGGGCTGGAAGAACACCCCTTTGGGTTGAAACCGTTACCCCTGCGGGCGGACGCCCGTCCGCAGCCGCTTCATCGGGTCCACCTCCAGCACGCCGAACGCCTGCTCGTACCGGCTGACGATGTACTTGAGCGACTCCAGCAGCCGCTTGGCGACGTACGGGTTCATCACCATCCGGTGGGTCATCTGGATCGGCTCCATCACCGGGGCGGCCCCGCTCGACATGACGATGCCGGAGTGCAGGCCGACGTCCATCAGCACCTCCTCCTGCCCGCCACCGAGCGACAGGCGGAAGAAGTTGCAGTAGAGGGTTTGCAGCTTGGACAGATCCACCTGCATTGCCACCTGGGCGCCCTGGGCGGGCTGCTGCTGACCGGCGGCGGTGAGCGGGGTCGGTTCTTCGGCCATGGCGATTCTCCTCAGCGGTGGGCGGGTGTCGCCCGGTTGGGTTTCGGGGTGCCGACGGGTCATTTCGACTGCGGGCGAATGGTGATCGCCCTCCCGCCGGTTTGCTTCTGGAGCCGCACCGCCCAATCCCAGGCGGCGGGGTCGGCCCGATCCGATAACGTCAAGTTTACGGACTTCTCCGTCGCGGCCATCGCCACCGCGTGCGGGTGGTCGAGGATTTTCGCCGCCCCCAGGAACGCCGGACTGGTCGGGTCGCGGAAGGTGGTCGGCGGGCGAACAAGGGCTACTGTCGTCACGTCCGGCTCGAAGAGCGAAGCGTAGAGTGCGATTCCGGCGGCGGTGCCGTCACCGGAGAGTGTGACCGCCTTCCCCTTCGACACGACCGACAGAACCTGAACCGCCCGCCGCACGTCCCACACCCGGCCACCTTCGAGCGTTTGGCCGATGAGCGGGAACCGCCGGCGGATTTGCGTCTCGGTCACCGACCCCGGCTCGGCCCAGCGGGTGGGTCCGACGCCCCGCGGGTAGACCACCGCCGCGGCCACGAGATCGGTCGGCGTCAACTCGACGGGCGACTTGTCGGCGACAGTCAGTGTCACCCGCTTCGCACTCGTGCCCGACGTGGCCAGTTGCAGTTGAAGAACGATGCCCGGCTCGCTCTCGAACGAGTACGTCCGCACCCGCGCCCCGCCGGCGGCGATGTCGGAGATCAATTCCGGTGACACGTCGGCCGGCTTCGTCGGCCACGCGCGGAAGCTGGTGGCGGCGAGTTCGCTCAGCAGTTGTTCCCGCTTCTTCGGCCACCACGCCTTCGCCACCTCGTCCGATTGCGGGATGTCGATGGTCGGCGGCCGCAGCACGGCCGCCGGCATGTCCGCGTTGATGGCCCCATCGGGTGTGCCCTTCAGCACCTTCAGTTGTTGCGGGGTGAGCTTGGCCGGCAGGTCGTCCGTCACGGCGGTGGTGGTGTCGCCCTTCAGCCAGCGGTTCATCCACCTGTTGATGCCGACTCGCAGCTCGGGCGTGTCCTTGTGCGGCCCTTTCGTTTCGAGCAACTGAAACTTGTCCGCCGCGTCGTACCAGCCGTACACGGTGGCGACCGGCTTCGCCAGCCGGCGGTAACCGGCGACGGGGAAGATGTCGTCCTCGTCCGAGTTGCCGAGCAGGAGCGGCCGCGGGGCGGCGAGGGCGGCCACCAGCGGGAAGTCCCAGCGGTGGTCGTTCACCATGAACATACAGTCGCAGTGACCGGCGATCACGCCCGTGCGGAGGCGGTCGGTCTGCCCCTCGCACACGTGCGCGTACAGGTCGGCGATGCCGGCGACCGGGGCGAAGCAGACCGGCCGGTCGTCGGCCGCCAGCACCCACCAGCTCGTCGCCCCGCCGCCGCTCCGCCCGGTCACGCCGATTTTCTTCGCGTCCACGTCCGGGCGGGTTTCCAGGTAGTCGAGCGCGCGGATGGCGTTCCACAGTTCGACCCCGCCGGGCGTGTACCCGTAGGACTGCCACCACCACTGGTTCAGCTTGTAGGTGCCGTGGTGTTCGCCGGGGATCTCGCCGAGTTGGAGCGTGTCGAGGACGACGCAGACGTACCCGTGGGCGGCGAACCACGCCGGGTGGTACTGGTAGTAGGCTTTGCTGCCGTAGGAGATTTTGTCTTCGATGACGTTGCCGTGCCCGCACACGTACAGGATCGCGGGGTACTTCTTGTCGCCCTTAGCCTTCGGCGAGTACACGTTGGCGGTGACGAACAGCCCCGGCCGCGACTCGAACACCAGCTTCTCGACCACGAACCCTTCACCATCCACCGTGCCGGTGACCTTGGCGTTCAGCTTGGTCCGCTCGGGCAGCGGGTCGAGACCCATCATCGCCAGGAACTGCTTCCGCAGTTCCGGCCGCCGCTTCTCCCACTCGGCTTTGCTCGTGATGCCTTTCAGCGGGTCGTCGGCGATCTGCTTCACCTGCGTGCGGAAGTACTTCTCGATCATCGCCTCGCCGGGCGGTGTGGCGGGCACCTTCGGCGGGTCGGCGGCGAGTGCGCAGAGGAGTAGTGAGACGGCCAGCATGGTGCCACTCCGGGGAGGTGCGGTGAGGATACCCCATGCGGGCGCGGTGCGGAAGTGGGTGCCGCTTGCCGGGCGGCACTCTGGAACCCCGAACGGAGTGAGCGGGGTACAAGCCACCAACCCGGTCACTCCGTTCCCGGTTCCAGAGTGCCGCCCGGCAGGCGGCACCTACCAAAACTCACTTCGCCTCAAGCAACTTCTGCAACCGCTCGATGTCGGCCTCCCGATACGGATTGAAGTGCCCGACCACTTTTCCGCTACGGTCGATCAGTACGGGTGCCGACTGAAGCCCGTAGGCTTTGGCGGCCGGGGCGTCCTGCGTCTTCATAAGCCCGATGGGGAACGGGATGTCGCCCTTCGGCCAGTCGTTCGTGCGGATCGCCTGCAGCTTCTTGTCCAGTTGCTTCACAGTCGTGATCTGCTCGTTGAGTGCCGCCGGGTAATGCACGCCGACCACCACCAGCCCCTTGTCGGCGAAATCGGTGTGCAAC
>JANNDF010000325.1:0-3387 GCA_031387445.1 Planctomycetia bacterium | reverse complement strand
GGCCCCGCGAGCCAGGGGTGCTCCTCGAGATCGACCCGGCGACCGGTCGTCTGGACCCACCTCCGTGTCGCCTGATCGGCCAAGTTACCCAACCTTTCCCCCAGCCACATCGCTCGCCCCGCCGGACATTGTCAGGAAGACTACCCGCGACACCAGCAAGTTGTTATCTGCACTTCTCCATTTGGCAGGTGATATCCAGTTCTGCGCGACCAGAGGAACGTCACCGGCTGTAAGTTTGTGCCTGGATTGAGCGAACCAGACTACTTGATCAGTCCCAGCCCCTTCCCCACCTCCTGGAACGCCGCCAGTGCCTGGTCGATCTGCGCGTCGGTGTGGGCGGCGGACACTTGCAGGCGGATGCGGGCCTGCCCCTGTGGCACCACCGGGAAGCTGAACGCGATCACGTAAATCCCCTTCGCCAGCAGTCCCTCGGCCATCTTCACCGCCCCCACCGCGTCGCCGAACATCACGGGCAGAATCGGCGTCGGCCCCGGCTTCACAGTGAACCCGGCCCCTTCCAGCCCGGCCCGCATCTTGGCCGTGTTCCGCTTCAGCGTGTCGCGGAGGTCGGCGCTGGTGTCGATGATGTCGAGCGCTTTCATCCCGGCCGCCACGAGGCTCGGCGGCACACTGTTGCTGAACAGGTACGGGCGGCTCTTGTTCCGCAGCCAGTCCACCACTTCCGCCTTCGCCGCGGTGAACCCGCCGCTCGCCCCGCCCAGCGTCTTGCCGAGCGTGCCCGTAATCACGTCGATGCGGTCGAGCACGCCGCACTCCTCCGCCCCGCCGCGGCCGGTCGCGCCCAGGTGCCCGGTCGCGTGGCAGTCGTCGATGCCCACGATGGCGTCGTACTGGTCGGCCAGGTCGCAGATGTCGGCCAGCTTCGCCAGATCGCCGTCCATGCTGAACACGCTGTCGGTGAAGATCATCTTGAACCGGCAGCCCTTCGCCTCTTCGAGCTTCGCTTTGAGGTCGGCCATGTCGTTGTGCTTGTAGCGGAACCGCTGGGCCTTACACAGCCGCACGCCGTCGATGATGCTGGCGTGATTCAACTCGTCACTCAGGATGGCGTCCTCCGGCCCCAACAGAGGCTCGAACAGCCCACCGTTCGCGTCGAAGCAGGAGATGTACAGGATGCTGTCCTGCTTGCCGAAGAAGCGCGCGATCTGCTGCTCGGCCTGCTTGTGGATGTCCTGCGTGCCGCAGATGAACCGCACACTGCTCAGCCCGTAGCCCCAGTCTTTCAACCCCTGCTCGGCGGCCTTCACGATCTCGGGGTGGTTAGCCAGCCCGAGGTAGTTGTTCGCGCAGAAGTTCACAACCTCGCGGCCGTTGACCGTGATGCCGGTGAGTTGACGGCTCTCGATGCGGCGCTCGGACTTGTGCAACCCCTTCGCCTTCAGGCCGGCGATCTCGGTGGCGAGGAACTGAACCAGTTTGTTGTCGGGCATGGTCGGAATCCGGTAGGGTGAGCGGAGATGTTTTACCGACCCGGAGTCCGCGAAGGAGGATTGCCGGGGTACGACCGCCGAGGTTCCCCATGCCGCCACGCGCTGCCACCTTTCTCGCCTTCGTTTTGTTCACCGTCCCCGCGTTCGCACAGAAGGACAAGCTGCCTGCCGCGGTGGACGCGCACGCCGACTCCGCCTGGAAGAACGCCCTGCAAATCTGGGAGTGGGCCGAGCCGGGCTACCTCGAAACCAAGTCTTCCAAACTCCTCGCCGACGACCTGGAGAAGGCCGGGTTCAAGGTCGAACGCGGGGTCGCCAAGATTCCCACCGCGTTCACCGCCACGTTTGGCGAGGGCAAGCCGGTCATCGGCATTCTGGGCGAGTACGACGCCCTGCCCGAACTGGCGCAGGAAGGCGTGCCGGTGCGGGAAATCCGCGAGGGCGGTACCGGCTGCGGGCACGCCTGCGGGCACCACCTGTTCGGCGTGGCGAGTGCGACCGCGGCCAAGGTGATCGCCGAGCAGATCAAGGCGGGCAAGCTGAAGGGCACCGTGCGGTTCTACGGCTGCCCGGCGGAGGAAGGCGGGGCGGCGAAGGCGTTCATGGTACGCGACGGTCTCTTCAACGACTGCGACGGTGTGCTGCACTGGCACCCCGGCAACCGCAACCAGGCCGGCGATTCATCGTGTCTCGCTCGCATCGCCGTCAAGTTCCGCTTCCACGGTATCGCCGCGCACGCCAGCGGGTCGCCCGAGAAAGGCCGTTCGGCACTCGACGGCCTCACCCTTGCCATGCACGCCGTCGAACTGCTCCGCGAACACACGCCGGAAGGCACGCGACTTCACCACACGATCACGTCTGGCGGCGGGGCGGCGAACGTAGTGCCCGAATTCGCCGAGGGGTTCTTCTACGTCCGACACCCGAAGGCCGAGACAGTGCGGAAGCTCTACCCGCGGCTGCTCAAGTGTGCGGAGGGGGCGGCGCTCGCCACCGAGACGAAACTGGAAGTGGTGAACCTGGGGGGGACGATGGAACTGTTGCCCAACGACACCCTTTCTCAAGTGGTGAAGAAGAACTTGAAGGAACTCAACGACCTGAAGTACGACGAGACGGAAGTGAAGTTCGCCGTGCGGCTGCAAGACACGTTCGGCGAGAAAGCGCCGTCGCTCGACGAGATCAAGACGGTGACGGAAACGTCAGGCAAGACGGGGATGGGTTCCACCGACGTTGGGGATGTGTCGTGGGTGGTGCCGACGGCCGGGTTCGGCACCGCCACCTGGGTGCCGGGCACGCCGGGGCACTCGTGGCAGGCGGTGGCTTGCGGGAAGACCACCATTGCGAAAAATGGCATGCTGCTGGCGGCGAAGACACTCGCGGCGAGTGCGTGGGATCTGTTCGAGCAGCCGGACACACTGAAGGCGGCGAAGGCAGAACTCCAGAAGAAGCTCGGCGGCACGCCGTACAAGCCACTGTTGGAGAAGGAGCAGAAACCGCCGCTCGACTACCGCCTGCCGCCCAAGCGGAAGAGTGGGGAGTAGTGTGCGTCACCCGCCCGCCACCCGGTTGATGAGGAAATAGATCAGGGCATGGAGCGCCCACGCGGCGGTGAATAAGGTGAGAAGAACGGTCGTCACGATGACCGCCGCCGACCCCGGCACCGCCCACCACGTCTTCCACCACACCAACCCCTCCTCTCGGGCCGACAACTTGAGCAGCCGCCACCCGCGTGCGGCGGCCTCGTCCTCGAACGTGGCGTGCCCCTGGACGTGCCTCATCAGGTGAAACAGTTCGTGAATAGAGTCGCTGCGCGATACGCGGTAGGGCGGTGCAGGTGGACGTCTCCCCTCCCGCGGGTGGCTCACCCGAACATGCGGTTGTGCAGTCCGGCCACGTTCTTCATCATCAGCGTGTGACCGCGACGGCGGTTCCGGTACCG
>JANNDF010000301.1:0-1588 GCA_031387445.1 Planctomycetia bacterium | reverse complement strand
CGCCCCGCGGAGCGTGGCGGCGACACTCTTGCCGTCGTTACTTCAACCCGGCGAGGTACTCGCTCACGGTCTCCAGGTCTTTGGCGTTCAACTTGTCTTCCGGGTACGGGGGCATCTTCGACATCGGGCTGTGCGTCTTCGCATCGCGGATGTGGGCGGCGATCCAAGTCTTTTCACGTTTGCCGCCGACCTTCGTCAGGTCCAGGCCTTTTCCAGCGCCGTTGAGGGCGTGGCAGCGGGCGCACCCCTGGGCGTCGTACACCACCTGCCCCGGGGATTTCGGGCCAGCGTCGGCGGGCGGGGGTGAGCTGCCGGTCGTGGGCGTCGGCCCGCAGGCGGTAACGACGACGGCCACGGCGATGATGACGGCGAAGAGGGCGAACCGGCGCATGGGCACCTCGAACACGGGTTTCAGGGAACGGTGAACTGTTTTCGTAGCTGGCCGAGTGCCCGCATCCAAAGTTTTTCCACGCTGTCCACCGACCGGCCCATCCGCTCGGCCACCTGGGGGAAGGTCAACCCTTCCATGTGCCGCAGCACGATCACGGTCTGGTAGTCCTCGGGCAACTGGCCGATGGCCGTCGCCACGATCAGCGACTGCTCACCCCTCGCCACCTGCTGGCTGGGCGACGTCTGCGGGTCGACCGGGATCGCCCCCAGCCCCATCGTGGACTGATCCATGTCGGCCATCAGCCCGACTTCGAGCCGCGGGTCGCGGGCCTTCGTGCCGAAGTACCGCCGCACCTGATTCGCCAGCGTGCCGGCCAGGATTTCCCGCAGCCAGGCGGTCAGTTGGGCCTCGCTCTCCCCGCGGAAGTTGGGGAAATAGTGGTGGGCGTGGATGAACGCCTCCTGCACCACGTCGGACGCATCCACCTTCCCCTGAAGCCGTTTGCCGATCTCGATGCGGGCGAGCAGCCGCAGGTAGTGGCGGTACTGGTCGAGCAGGCGGCCGAGGGCGGTCGGGTCGTTGCGGGCGGCGACGAGCAACTCGGTGGCGTCCGTCGGAGTCATTGGAGAATACCCACCAGTACGGTAACGGACGGGCGACCGCCCCCGCCGACTAGAATACCCGCGTTCCCTGTACCGTGAGCGTACCATGCCGGACGGCGACTGTCTGCCGACACGACTGAAACGCGAGGGTGACGGCCTGCGGATCGAATGGACCGACGGCGCGAGCACGTTCGTAACTTGGCGGGCGTTGCGGAAGGCGTGCCCGTGCGCCACTTGCAACGACGAGCGGAGCAAGCCGGCGAACCCGTTCCGCGTGCTGAGCGCACAGGAGGTGGCCGCCGGCCCGCCCGCCCCGCTGAAGATGGCGGCGGTGGGGCAGTACGCCTATCAGATCGCCTGGAACGACGGCCACAGCACGGGGATTTACACACTGAAGTCGTTACGGGAATTGGGTGAACCGGCGGTGTGAACCGCCGGGTTTCCCCGCATCACCCGGCGGTTCACTCTCGGCCCATCGAGCCGCGTCGGGCAACGTGCCCCGCCACACCTCTTCGTGCAACTTCGTCAGCTCGCGCGCCACCGCGACACGCCGTGTCGCACCGAGCGCCGCTGCGAGATCGCGCAGGGTCGCAAG
>JANNDF010000269.1:0-5532 GCA_031387445.1 Planctomycetia bacterium | reverse complement strand
GGTACAACACCAGCCCGCTCACGCGGGCCGCTCGCCAGATCGGGTCACTTCTTCTTCGGCAGTTCGCTCTCGATCAGGGCTTCGGCGTCGGACACCACCTGTGGCTTGACCTTCCGCACCGCCTCCACGTACTCGCCGGCCGGCTTGCTGCCGTTCTTGGAAGCGACGATGGCGTACTTCAGGATGGCTCGCTTGACCAGTGGGTCGGAGTGCGACTCCTTGCCGGCCAGCCCGAGGATGTACTCGGTCTGATCCCACTGCTGCCACTTCCGCAAGTCGTCGATGGCGATGTCGGCGATGTCGTCCTGCTCGGCCAGCGACTTCATGGCGGCGAGCACCTTGTCGGCGGAGGCCACGTCCGGCCGGCTGTCGTGGAAGAAGCGGACGGTTCGCAGCGCGGCGTACCGGGTGGTGAACTCCCGCTTGCGGTCGGCGGCGATGTTCGACAGCACTTCCCACCCGTCTTTCGGGTCGAGCAGCACGTACCCGGCGAGCATGCCGTCCAGGCCCAGGCTGAAGGCGTTGTCCGGTTCGACCACCAGCTTTTTCAGGGTGGCGGCGTGTTCCGCCTTCCCGCAGTGGCCGAGCAACATGCCGTACAGCCCGTACCGACTGGGGGGAGTGTTCGCGTCTTTCAGCCACTTCACCAGGGTGTCGGCCGGCAGCTTCTTGGCCAGTTCCTTCACGTCCTTGTAGTCGGCGTTGCCGAACTCCATGTAGGCGTCTGAGCTGATGAACAGGTCGTCGTCTTCCAAATGCTTGAAGTAGAACAGGAGGCGGTCTTGCAGGGGCGACCCTTGCAACTTGCGGGCTTCTTCGAGGTAGTCCGGCAGTTTGCTCTTCGCCCGGATTTCGTCCCCGCGGTAGGCGTCGATGGTGGCGTTGCGGTACTTGGGGAAGACGGCCGCGACGGACGCCACCGCCGACACGGCCGCGTCGGTTGTGTCGGTGTTCACGTAGCAGAACAGGAGCAACTGCGGCGGGGCCTTCCCCTTCTCGGTCGGGATGTACCGCGGGACGGTGATCTCCGTCTCCTTCTCGAACGCCGGGTGCGGCTTGACCGTCTTGTCGATCCGCAGTTTGGTACGGCTCTTGGTAAAGTCCTTCTCGTCTCGCTCGGCGGACAGCACTGTCGCCACCACGATCATGTCGGCCGAGGCCAACTCGCCTGCAAGCGTTTGCCCTTGGGCGCTACAGAACGGGCAGGCGTACAGATCGACGGTGACGGTGAGGACGGCGACCGCGGCGAGCAGGTGTCGGAACATGGGGCACTCTCATCAAGACCGGGCGGGGGACGCGCATGGTATTATCTGGCCGGCGCTGGCAGTCAGGCAAGGCGGAAAGTGTAGACGCGGCAATGTCATCCCCGCGAGAGTGCAGACGGCGACCGCGGGCCACCCGACTACTTCTTGTTGAATGCGGCCGGGTCGAACGGGTCGTCGGGGTTCGCCTTCTTCGGGTCGGGTTTGGCGAACGTCGTTGACTTCAGTGGAGGCAACTTGCCCGGTTCGGCGGGCGACGGGGCGGGGGCGGGTTGAGTGCCTCCCGCCTGAATGACAGTCTTCTCGGCAGGCGGAGGCGGGAGCATCGTTGGTGCGGCCGACCCGTCAGCGGCGGTCGCCCAGTGAACCCACAGCGAGAGCTTCTTGTACGCCGGGTGGTCGGCTTTGAGCGGCGGCTCGGTCATCTTGCCGTGCGCGGTGGTGGTGTATGTGAGCAGCGGGCTGGAATGTGGGTTCGTGGGGTCGAGCAACTTGGTAATCGCTTTCAGATTGGCTTCTGCCGCCGGCGGATCGCTGTAGGCCGGGTCGTAGGCTTTCAGCTTGAACGTGCTTGTGTGCTTGGGGTGCGCGTGGCAGTCGGCGCACACGTTTGACAGCACGGGTTGCACGGTGCCGGCGAACGACTTGGTGGCGGCGGTGTTCAGCTTCGGTTCAGTCGGCGGTTGGGCGGCCACCAGGCTGAGGAAGCACACCACCACGCCGAGTGAGAGCATGCGGTTCATGCCCGCCGGATAACGGCCCGCCTCCGGCGGGTCAATGCCGACCGCGACACTCACTCCTCCGCCGGGAGCAGGTTGGCCGCCGTCACCGCCAACTCGCCCATCGGCCGGCCGTCGAACCGCCCGGCCAGTCGGCCGAGCAGTTCACGGACCCGCACGTCGTCGCGTCCCCGTTCGAGCCAGGCGATGGTGTCCGGGTCGGGGTCGATGCTCTCGGTATTCGCTTCGCCAACTTCCGGCTGAAGTGTCAACGCGATCTGGGGGATGCGGGCACCACGCACGGCGGCCAGTTCGCACTCCAGGCTGAAGTAGCAGATGGCGACCGTCGCGCCGTCCGACCCACGGACTTCTCGGTGGAAGTGGGAAATCATTCGCATGAGCACAACTCGGCGGGATTCTGTTCAGAGCGGTTAACGCACCATCACAGCCCGCGCCAAACCGTCCGTCAAGGCCCGCGAATTCCGACTCACACCCGCGGTCGCCCGTCATAGCTGGACCTCGACGAGTGACGTCTGACGGGCGCGAAAAAGGTTTGACCAGGACAGGAATCGCTGTTGTTGACGGGCATGAGAGTTCGCCACCGGCCTGAACCGGGTTCAGCAGCCGCGTGAGTGCCGCACCAGTTGCCACCATGGGTACTCAAAATGCGGAAGGCGGGTACGCAAAAACACTCACCAGATTGCACCCCTCGCTCCGCCCGCCCGCGGGTTGCATAATACCAGCACCACGCTACCACGGTCGCACCATGTCTTCGCCCGCCGACACGCTTCTGCTCCACCTGTTCCAGTACCAGTTGCTCGACGCGAACCAGTTGGCCGGCATTCGCGGGTGGGCGATGGAGCGTGCGACCGACCCCGCGACGGCCGTCCGCGAGTTGACCGCCCGCGGGTGGCTCACCCCGTTTCAGGCCCGCGAGATCGCCGCGGGAAAAACCCGCGACCTGACGGTTGGCAAGTTCGTGCTGCTCGACGTGCTGGGTGAGGGGGGCATGGGCCGGGTGTATAAGGCCCGCGACTCCCGCCTCGGCCGCATCGTCGCGCTGAAGGTGATCCGCAAGGACAAGCTCTCGAACCCGAAGGTGGTGGAACGGTTCGAGCAGGAGATCAAGGCGGCCGGCCAACTCCACCACGAGAACGTGGTGATGGCGTTCGACGCCGAGGCGTCGGACAACGCTTACTTCTTGTCGATGGAGTATGTGGAAGGGACCGACCTGACGAAGCTGGTGCGTCAGAACGGGCCGATGCCCATTCAGCACGCCTGCGAGGCGATCCGCCAGGCGGCCGTCGGCTTGCAGCACGCCTTCGAGCGCGGATTGGTTCACCGCGACATCAAGCCGAGCAACCTGCTGTACACCCCCCGCGGGCAGGTGAAGGTGCTCGACTTGGGGCTGGCGCTGTTGAACCAGGCGGCCATTCCTGGTGGGGAGAACGCGAACCGTGTCACCCAGGAAGGGTTCGTGTTGGGCACGCCCGACTTCTTGGCCCCAGAGCAGGCGCAAAGTCCCACCGGAGTGGACATCCGCGCCGACATCTATGCCCTCGGGGCGTCACTGTACTACCTGCTCACCGCCCGCGTGCCGTTCGAGGCGGCCACCCCGACCGAGAAACTGCTCAAGCACATCACCGAGCCGCCGCCGAACCTGTTGGCGGTCCGACCGGACGCGCCGCCGCAATTGGCGGGTCTCATCACCTGGCTGATGGCCAAGCGACCAGAGGACCGCCCGCAGACGCCGGTCCAGGTGGCGTTGGCCCTGGCCCCGTACGGCCTGCCGCAAGCGGGCACACAGTCGCACACCGCCGTGACGCCGATTCAACCGCCCGCCGTGCCGCCGCGGTTCTCTCCGGCGGAGGAATTGATCGCCGACTCCGACCCGCTGCCCTCGGCCGCGGCGGCCTTCACCGACCTCGACGCGGAGTCTCGGGAGGAGCCGAAGGCGAGCAGTCGGAGACGTGACGACGACCGCCCGGCCCGCCGGCGGGGCGAAACGCGGGTGAAGGAGCCGAAGAAGGCGTCGTCGCTGCCGCTCCTGCTCATCGGCCTGGGGGTGGTGTTGACGGTGTGTGCGGGCGGGTGCATCACCGTGGGATTCTTCATCTACCAGGGCATCGAGTCGGCGAAACCGCTTGACCCGGAGTACACCACGACCCTCGGCAAGATTCAGTTGAAGAAGGTGGACACCGGGACGTTCGAAATGGGGTCGTCGGACGCCGAGCGGGGGCACCAGCCGGACGAGGGGCCGGTGCGGACGGTGACCATCAGCAAGCCGTTCTACATCGGCACACTCGAAGTGACCCGCCAGCAGTACCTGGACGTGATGGGCCAACCGCCGACCGTCCAGCCGAACCGCATTCCGGACAAGTACCTGCCGCGGATGCCGGCGACGGTGAGCTGGGATGAGGCCAACGAGTTCTTCAAGAAACTGAACGCCCGCGAGACGAACAAGCGGGGCGGGTGGGAGTTCCGCCTGCCGACGGAAGCCGAGTGGGAGTACTGCGCCCGGTGCGGGAAGAGTGGGCCGTTCGGCGAGAAGACGGTGCTCAAGCAGTACCGCGACGGCATTTTCAAACTGGGCGCGGACGACACGTACGGCGAGTCGATCCCGGAGATCACCGCCGCGTACACGTTCGAGGACAAGCCGTGCCCGGTCGGCCCGTCCGACAAGGAGAAGGACTTCGACTTCCAGTACCGCCGCGAGGCGAACGCCTGGGGCCTGTACGACATGGCCGGGAACGTGTGGGAGTTGTGCCGCGACCGCTACGACAACTACCCGGGTGGTGCGGCGACCGATCCGACCGGCCCGACGACCGGCACCCAGCGGGTCGCCCGCGGCGGGGCGTACAACACAACGGCGACCCAGTGCCGGGCGGCGTCGCGAAAGATCGTCGATCCGGGTAAGGGAACACTGAGCATCGGCTTCCGCATCGTATACGGGCCGAAGCTGGATCGGTGAACCGGCGGCGTGAGCCGCCGGGGTGTGTACAACCCAGGCGTTTCACTGCTTCAGTCCCCCACCGTCGGCAGAAACTCGATCTTCGCGTCGCCGTCGATCAGGTCGGCGAACTTGGCGAGCAACTTTTTCGTGTGGTCGGCGTTCACATGGTCGTTCAGCCCGTCCACATTCTTCCATTTCTCGTAGAAGAAGTACTTCCGCTCGGCACCGCGGTTGATGTCGTAGGCCACGCACCCCTTCTCCTTGCGGGTGTCCTTCTGGCACGCCAGGAAGGCGTCCTCCAGTTCCTTCTCCTTGCCCGCTTTCACCGTCACACTCACCCACATGGCGAACGGCTTGTCCGGGTGCTTCAGTTCCTTCTTGGCGGAGGCGACGACCGGGTGTTCATCGGCGGCGGCGAACCCGCACACGGCGAGGGTGATCGACAGGGCGGCGAACAGGCGGACGCGCATTGCGAGACTCCGAAGTGGTGGCCGGGATCGCGGGCGTCCCGCCCGCATCTCAAGCGGGCGGGACACCCGCGCTCCCGTGATGTCGATAGTCATGATAGTTCGGGCGGGTTGCGTGTGCTGTGCAACGC
>JANNDF010000245.1:0-8523 GCA_031387445.1 Planctomycetia bacterium | reverse complement strand
GCCGGCCGGGTGTCGTTCCAACGTCCCGCACCCAGCCGGCTCACGCCGGCGGTTCCAACGTCCCGCACCCAGCCGGCTCACGCCGGCGGTTCCAACGTCCCGCACCCAGCCGGCTCACGCCGGCGGTTCCAAAGTCCCGCTCCCAGCCGGCTCACGCCGGCGGTTCCAAAGTCCCGCTCCCAGCCGGCTCACGCCGGCGGTTCCAAAACCACCGGCGGACTCACGTCGCACCGTTCGCCCCCAAGCGTCGGGCCTCGCTCCCGTTTCACGGCCGCTCGACCACGACCTACACCCCGACCAGCTATCACCCAACCGGCGGCTGACGCCGTTCGGTTCACCACCACCCTCGGAGGGGCACGCCATGACCAGCAGCACCGCCGCCCCGTCCGCGGCTGATCTCGCCCGCGCCGCCGAACTCCGCGCCTGCGGCAACGCCTGGGAGAAGGTGGCCGCCGAGATGGGCGTGCCCGTCGCCGACCTCCGCAAGTGGCCGACGCAATTCCCCGCCGTGTGGAACAAGACGCACTCCGCCGCCCGCAAGGGGCTGCTCCGCGACGCCCTCGCCGAGGCCGTGTTCACCCTGCGGACACAACTCCGGGACGACGACCCGAAGACCCAGCGGGAGGCGGCCGGGTGGCTGATTCGGTACTGGGGGGCGGGGTATCGGCACCGCGTCAAGCCGGCGGCGAAAACCGGCAAGGGCACTGACACCCCGGTGTCAGCCGAGCGGAACTACATCAACCGGCTGCTCGACCTGTGCGAGCGGGAGACCACCCCGGAGCACCTGAAGGACTCCTTCTTCGACCGCGCCGAAGGGGTGGTGGTGGCGCACCAGACGGCCGCCGCCACGGGTCAAGGCCTTCAGGTGGACGTGGCCGCCCGCCCGTGGGAGGAGCCGGGCGACTGGGACGCTGGCGGCCCCGGCCCGCGGGCGATCGCCACCTACCTGCGCGAGGTGAGTGACGACGACGAGGAGGACGGCGACTTCCCCGGCAGCGGTGTGCGGATCGACGGGCCGAAGGGTGGTGACGGGAGCGGAACGCGAACGGGGCCGGCCGGGGAATCCCCGTCCGACCCCGCGGCGGCTGGACAGCAATCAGTACGTGCTGACGGCGTAGATCGGGTTGCGGGCGGCGGCGGTGCGGCCGAACACGTAGTTGGCCCGCACGCCCACCTGGGCGTCGAACGTGCGATCGGGCTTCTGGAGGAGCGGCGCGCTCGCCCCGATGCCCACGTTCAGGTTGTTGCCCAGCATCATCATGATGCCGGTCGTCAGGTTCAGTTCGTTGCTGGCGACCCCCTGCACGGTCAGCCCGTAGCCGTCCGACCGCTTGTTCACTTCGGTGAGCAGTTTGTCCTGGGCGATGGTGTAGTTCCAGTGCAGTTCGGCGAACGGGGCCAGCCCGCGGAGCCAGCCGGAATCCCGCTGCACCACCCAGTAGCCGATCTGCTGGCTGACGGCCAGGATGGGCAGGTCCCACACGCGGGACGCCCCTTCCCCGCCGAACACGTTCCGGTTCCAGGTGAGCTGGCCGCCGGACACGTCCACGTTGACCGACGCCCACGTCTGGGCGAACAGCCGGCTGTTCGGGGTGAACAGGGCGGCGATGAACGGCTCGACGGTCACCGACTCGTTCTTGAAGCGGTACAGTTCGGCCCCGTCGAACGAGGAGATGGCGACCGCGTCGGCGGCGGTGGGCAGGGTGACGGCCACCCCGCTGCTGGTGGTCAGCACCGAGTTCTGGCTGAAGATCCGCTTCAGGGCGAACCGCACGTTGCCCAGTTCGGTGGCCGACGACTCGAACCCCTGCACGTTCGAGGCGGCCATGGTGGAGGCGAACGGCAGGCGGAATTCGGCCGACCAGCGGCCGTCGAAGAACGTCTTCTCGAAGCCGAACTGGTAGCGGTTGACGGTGAACCCGCTGGTGGTGTACGGCACGCTGTCGAAGTTGTCGTAGGTGAAGATGAACCGGTCCCGCGGGATCGGGCTGTTGTCCTCGGCCATCTTGATCCGGCCGACCGTGCCGCCGGCCGACGGCAGGGCGACGACCTGCTCGCCGGTCAGGGTGCCGGTGTAGTCCACGAACCCGCCGGCGATGTTCCCGCTGAGCGGGCCGACGGTGAGCGTCTGCACGGCCAGCCCGCTGGTCGCCTGGGTGATGGTGCGGTTGATCGCCCCGCGGTTGCGGAGGATTTGGGCCTGCTGGGCGGGGGTCAGTTGGTTGAACGCGGCCACCTGGGTCGGCGTCAGTTCGCCGGTGGACAGCAGCGTTTGCAGGGCGGAGCGGGCGAACTCGCGGTCGTAGGTGGCCACGCCGCCGACCGTCGGCTGGGCGTAGGTCAGGTCGCCGGTGTTGAACGAGGCGCTCACCGGCGGGATGGTGTTGCCGTTCGGCAGCGGGCCGAAGGTGATCGACCCGCCGGCCCCGTTCGGGTTGACGATGACGGCCGACCCGCCGGAGGCGGTGGTGGTGGGGCCGGCGACGGCGAACCGGGCGGCGAACGGGACGGTGTACGACAGCCGCACCGACCGGGCGCCGAGGATGTCGCCGAACATGTTCGGGGCGAACGACTGGGCCACCTGCGTGCCGCCCTCCGACTGACGGGCGAACCCGCCACCCGGGTCGGACGAGCTGACGGATGGCGGCGGGACGTTACTGGGGGGCGTGCCGGGCACGTCCGGGTTGTAGGGGGTGATCGGGGCGCCCGGCGAACCGGGCATCACACCCGGCACCGTGCCCGGCGGGCAGGGGATGGTCGGCAGCGCGACGGCCGGCGGGCAGGGGATGATGGGGGCGACGACTGGGTGGCCGACTTGGGCGGAAACCGCACCGACGGCGACGGCTTGCGCCGCCAGTGCGAACAGAATCTTACGCATGAGAGCATCCTTGCGTGCGTAGAGGGGGGCAACGACACCGTCGGACTTATCGGCACCACCCATTCTGCCTGTTTAACGAATCTCATGCTTTATCGCCCCACCCTCCCCAACGCTCAACTTCACCCCCTTCACCCCACCCCCTTCGGCCTGCTTGGCCAGTACATCGACCGCAATCATCGGCAACACCTGCATGGTCAGGATGTGGTCCACGTTTCGGGCGCCGCTCTCCACCTCCTTGCACCGGGCGGCCAGGGCGTCCACCACGGCCGCGTCGTACTCGAACGTCGCCTTGTGGTTCAGCCGCAGTTGGTCGCCCACCTTCTTCAGCCGCATGTCGATGATCTTCTTCAGCACCACGTCGGACAGCGGGAAGTACGGCACCACCGCCATCCGCCCGAGCAGGGCCGGCTTGAACGACTTGAGCAAATCCGGCCGCAACATCTCGGCCAGCCCGGCCGAGTCGGGCATGGTGTCCGGGTCGGCGCACGCCTTCATCACCGTGTCGGTGCCCACGTTGCTGGTGAGCAGGATGATGGTGTTCTTGAAGTTCACCTCGATGCCGCGGGAGTCGTTCAGCACCCCCTTGTCGAACACCTGGTAGAAGATCTCCTGCACCGACGGGTGGCTCTTCTCGATCTCGTCGAGCAGCACCACGCTGTACGGCCGGCGGCGGACGGCTTCGGTCAGCACCCCGCCCTCACCCGACCCTTCGTACCCGCGGGGCGAGCCGAGCAGTTGCGAGACCTTGTACTCCTCCTTGAACTCGCTCATGTTGATGACCACCATGTTGCGGTCGCCGCCGTACAGCAGGTCGGCGAGGGCCATGGCCGTCTCCGTCTTGCCCACCCCGCTCGGGCCGACCAGCAGGAACACGCCGATGGGCCGCTTCGGGTCGCCGAGTTCGGCCCGGCTGGTCTGGATCCGCTGGGCGATGGCGTGCAGGGCGTGGTCCTGGCCGACCACCCGCTCGTTCAGCTTGTCCTTCAGGTTGAGCAGCGTCTCGATCTCGTTCCGCACCATCTTGCCGATGGGGATGCCGGTCCACGAGCCGACGATCTGCGACACCGCCGCCCCGTCCACCACCGGCAGCACGAGCGGAGTCTCGCCCTGGAGGCGGTCGAGTTCGCCGCGCAGGCGGGTGATGTCCGCCTTCCCCTTGTCGGCGTCGGCCCCGACGAGCTTCTCGGTGGCGTCGAGTTGGTTCTGAATGGCGGCCACCAGCTCCCGTTCTTTGATCAGCCGCTCGTCCAGTTCGGCCTTCTTCGCCTCGGATTCGGCCTTCCGCTCGGCCAGTTCCTTCAGCCGGGCGCTGTGGTCGCCCCAGCCGGCGTTCTCCCGTTCGAGGG
The DNA here is from genome assembly GCA_031387445.1 of Planctomycetia bacterium. Classification (GTDB taxonomy): domain Bacteria; phylum Planctomycetota; class Planctomycetia; order Gemmatales; family Gemmataceae; genus JALHQU01. The sequence goes on along the minus strand of JANNDF010000245.1, from coordinate 4,299 downwards.
CTGCGATCTCGATGCCCAGGTGTTCGATCTCGCGGATCACGTCGTCCAGCGCCGCGGGGGTGGCCCCCTGGCTCAGTTTCACCCGCGCGGCGGCGGTGTCGAGCAAACTCACCGCCTTGTCCGGCAGTTGGCGTTCGGGCAGGTAGCGGATGCCCAGCTTGACCGCCTCGGCCACGGCTTCGTCGAGGATGCGGACCTTGTGGTGCTTCTGCATCACGTCGGCGACGGCCCGGAGCATGCGGATGGCGCGGTGCTCGTCGGGTTCGTCCACCCGCACTTCCTGGAAGCGGCGCTTGAGGGCCGGGTCGCCCTCGAAGTGCTTCTTGTACTCGTCGAAGGTGGTGGCCGCGATGGTGCGGAGTTCGCCGCGGGCGAGGGCCGGCTTGAGCAGGTTCGCGGCGTCGCCCTGACCGGCCGCGCCGCCGGCGCCGATGAGTGTGTGCGCCTCGTCGATGAACAGGATGATCGGCGTGGCCGACTGTTTCACCTCTTGAATGACCGACTTCAGCCGGTTCTCGAACTCGCCCTTCACCCCGGCACCGGCTTGCAGGAGGCCCAGGTCGAGCGTGCGGAGCGACACGTTCTTCAGCGGCTCGGGCACGTCACCCTGGGTGATCCGCAGGGCCAGTCCTTCGACCACCGCCGTCTTACCCACGCCCGCCTCGCCCGTCAGGATCGGGTTGTTTTGCCGGCGGCGGGTGAGGATGTCGATCACCTGGCGGATCTCAGCGTCGCGCCCCAAGATACGGTCGATCTTGCCGCTCTTGGCGTTCGCCGTCAGGTCCATCGTGAACTGATCCAGGGCCGGCGTCTTCGACCCGGCCGCCGGCTGCGGGGTGCCATCCGGCCCGACCACCGCCGGCTGGCTGGCCACCGCCGCCGCCTCGTGCTGATTCTCTTCGGTGTTCGCCCGCGGCAGCAGTTCCTTCAGCTCCTTGTACAGCTTCTCCACGGACAGCTTGGCCAACTCCGGCGACGACCCGGTGAGCCGCGAGCCGAGCATGCGGTCGTTCAGCCCGGCGACGAGCAGGTGGGCCGACCGCATGAGCGGGGCGCCGCTCTCCAGGCTGCCGAACAGCCACGCCTCGCGGCACAGGTCGAACATCTCGGTGGACATGTCCGGGGTGCGGCCGTTGCCCGTCTTGAACCGCCCGATGGCCGTGTTCAGTTCGGCCTTCACCTTGTTCGAGTCGAGGTTGTACTGGCGGCAGATCACCGCCAGGTCGGTGTTCGGCGTCTCGAACAGCTTCAGCAGCCAGTGCTCCACTTCCACGTGGAAGTTGGTCTTCGACATGCACAGGCCGGCCGCCGCCTGGAGCGCCCGCAGGCAGGTGGGGTTCAGCTTGTCGAACAGCGAGCGGGGGTTGATCGAGGGCATGGCGGTGCCGGTGGGTGGAGGCGAAGTCGTGTCGGGGCCGACCGTGACCGAAATGGCTACGCCCCGCCAGCGCCGGTAGGCGATCACGGGGAGCGGAGCGCGGATGTTATACGGAGATGCGGGCGGGAATCTTTCTCCGGACGGGGGGTGAGGTGTTCGACCCGCCCAACACCCGCGTCATCGCCGGGAGCTTGCGACCGGCTCACGTTGGCCCGGCGCAGGCTCCCGGCGATGACACGGTACACGTTCCCCGTCGAAGAATCACCCTTCCGCCGGCGGCGGCTCCTCGCCCTCGTCGGCCAGTTCCAGCCCGAGGGCGTCGGCGAACTCCTTCGACGGCATGACCGTCACCTGCTGGCCGTCGATGGTGATGGCGAACCGCTCCCAGCGGTTGCCCGGCCGCACCCAGTACACCTGATCCGTGATGGGGTACGGCTGCTCGGCGAACGCCCGCTCGGCACCCACCTTCAGCAGGTGGAAGTAGTTCAGCCCGTCGCGGTCCACCTTGCGGGCGAACAGCCAGTCGCGGGCGGGGATGGCCACCAGCCAGCCGAGTTCGTCGCTCTCGGTGGCGTCGCACAGGATGAGGGCACGGGCGGCATCGTAGGAGTCGTTGGCGTGGCCGATCCAGATGCCTTCTTCCTCGTGGGCCAGGCGCAGCCAGTCTTCCGGGGCGGTCGCCTTCAGGTTCTCGATGCCGCGGGCCACCCACGTCTCCATCGGCGTGTCGGTCTTGTCGGCCATCGACTTCGTCACGAACGCCATCATGGTGGGGAAGTCGAGCACCAGACTGACGGCCAGGTCGTCGGCCCCGTCCAGTTGGAGGGTCCACGGGGCGTGTTCGGCGTCGCCATACGGCTGGGTGATGCGGGCGCGGAGTTGGTTGGGTGCGTCCTCGATGCGGTCGGGGATTTGCGACAGTTGCTCGGCGTCGGCCACGTTCGCGTTGGTGAAGAACTCCTTCACCAGCCCCTCGGCCATCTCCGCCGGGTTCGTGATGACGCGGCGGTAGAGGTTGGCCAGACCGATGTACCGCGGCTCGCCGTCCGCCCCCACGGCGTCCAGCCCGTCGTCCCGCCACTCCACCAGTTCCAGCCCGTGCGCCTCCATCTCTCGCACCACCAGGGCGCGAAACTCGAACGGGTACGCTTCGACGGGGGTGTCGTCGTCGGCCATCGCAAGACCCTGGGAGGAAGTGGGATTCTACCACCCGCCGGCCGACGGTTCTCCCCCGCCGGAAATGTCGTGTAATAATTCCCCGTCCGGCGGGTTGTGCCGGTGGAGACCCCCGCGTGCCGCGCACGCCGACGCCCGCCGACCTCGACGCCTGGGTGCTGGAAACGGCCCCGCAGGCCACCGCCTACGCCCGCTCCTTGACACGCGACCACGACCGCGCCGACGACGTGGTGCAGGACTGTTATTGCCGGCTGCTGGCGAAGGCCGCCGTGTACGACCTGCCGCGAGACGGGCTGAAACTGCTGCTGACGGCGATCACGAACGCCTGCATCAACGCCGCCACCCGCCGCAAGCCTGTGTTCCGTCTGGTGCGGCCCGACGACGACGGCCCGGACGACCCGCCGGACATCAACGCCCCGCCACCAGACGCCTCTGCCGTTGCGAACGAGTTGAGTGCGGCCGTCGCCGCCGCACTCGCCACGCTGCCGCCGAACCAGCGGGCGGCGGTCGAACTGAAAGGGATGGGCTACAGCCAACAGGAGATCGGCGAGGTGCTTGGGGTGAGTACGTCGAACGCCGGCGTGCTCATCCACCGCGGCCGGCAGGCGATGGCCGAGCTGTTGGGCGCTTTCTTGTAGGTGTCGCTTGCCGAGCGGCACTCGTGGCTTGAGTGCTGCTCGGCAAGCGGCACCTACCTTGAGTTTCCCATGACCCCCGACGACCCGCTCGACTCCGCCGTCCGCTCCCACCTCGACGCCGAGGCGGGGAAGGTGAACGCCGCGCGCGTGCTGGCCGGGGTGAAGGCTCGGCGATCTCGCCGCACCGTCGTCATCCGCCGCACCTTCCGCTGGGTGTCGCTGGGCACTGCCGGCGTCGCCGTGTGCCTGCTCGTCGGCCTGTTCCTCACCGGCAACACGCCCGCTCCGGATAAGAAAGCGTCCGCCGTGGCGTCCGCCGCCGAACTGGTGCAGGAAGCCAAGACCGTTCACGAGACGACCGTCACCGACCGCTGTTTCCAGGTGCAAGCCGACTGGGACTTGAAGCCCGGCCCCGGCCGCATGCCGCCGACCCGCAACGCGACCGTCTGGACCCGCGGGGATCAGTTCGTGGTGCTGTCGGCGGTCGACGACGGCCCGCCGTGGGCGTGGGGCCAACAGGCCGACGGCCGGGTGTGGCTGGCCCCGAACAAAATGCACGCCATCGTGTTCGACAAGGACGAGGTGAACGACCCACTCGCCCGCTTCTGCGAACTGATGAGCCTGCGGCTGGTGACCACCCTCGGCGAAGTGCTGGAGAAGTACGACCTGTTCCGCAAGGACGGCGGTCAGCCGGGCGAGCCGATCCGGATTGAGGCCACCCTCCGCCCCGGCGTGATCCCGCTCGCCCGTTTCCGGCAAGTGGAACTGGAACTCGACCCGGACACGAAGGCGGTGCGGTCGGCCGTGCTGCACCGCTACCTCGCCGGCCAGTACGAGGGGAAAATCAGCTTCACCCAAACGGAGACGGGCACCAAGCCGGCCGACTTCTACACGCTCGACGGGCACACGCTACCTCGGCGGATCGTCCACGACGGCAAGCCGATGTTCAACCCGCCGCCGCCGCCCCTGCCCCCGCCGCCGAACCCGCGGGCGAAGTTGCGGGAGGAGTTGCTGAAGAAGTGGCAGAAAAAATAGTGCGGAATGCGGAGCGGGGAGTGCAGAATGAAGGCCGGGAGTCAGACTTCCATTCCGCACTCCCCGCTCCGC
>JANNDF010000227.1:0-7935 GCA_031387445.1 Planctomycetia bacterium | reverse complement strand
CGACACCCCGAACGACGAGCCAACCCCGCCCGCCCCGCCCCCCCACCTTATCAGCATCCCCGACGACGACCCGCAACTGTCTGCCGCCGTCACCGAAGCCCATCGCCGGTTCGACGAGTTCCTCACCGCCTTCGCCCACCGCACCGACGCCGACCGCTTCGCCATCAAGGCCCGGTTCATGGACGACTACGGCCGCGAGTACATGTGGGTGACGGTGACGGCGGTGGACGGGCAGCACATTTACGGGCAACTGGACAACGACCCGGCCACAGTGCGTGCCGTCCGCCGCGGGCAGCCGGTGCGGGTGCTGCGAACTGGGCTGAACGACTGGCTGTTCACGAAGGGGGCCGAGCGGGTCGGCGGGTTCACAGTGAAGGTGCTCGAGCGCCGGGCGAACGGCGAGGCGGCGTGACGGGTGCGGGTTGGGTTCGGGCCATGTACAGGTGAAGGTGGGAGGGGGCGTTCCGCCCTGCCCGCCTGCACAACCCGCGAACGCCCCGGCTTGCGTCAGATCGCCCGGCGGCATATCGTGGTGTGCTCCACCGCCGCCGAGGTCGCCATGAGCCGCGCCGCACTGTCCGGACTGGCAGTTCTGTTCGTTGTCGCTCTCGCCGTCGCGGCCGACCCGAAGCCGAGCGTGGCGGAAACCGAAGACATCAAGGGGCGGATCGCCGACCTGTCCAAGTTCGAGACAAAGCCGAAGGTGGTCGCCGCCCAGGCCCTCGGGCAGTACGGGCTGAAGGCGAAAGCGGCGGTGCCCACGCTGTGCGAGTTGCTCCAGAAAGACAAGCACGAAGACCTGCAACTGGCGATCATCGTCGCCCTCACCGACATCGGCGACCTGGCCGCCCTGCCCACCCTCAAGGCGGCCATCCGCGACGCCTACCACGAGTCCTCGCGCAAGGCGGCGAAAGCCGCGGTCGAGTCGTTCTCCGCCGCCGAGGCGATCAGTTCCACCCGCACCGACGTGCGGCCGCAGGTGGAGGACGTGTTGAAACTGTACGCGGCCAAGGGCGGGGCCGGGGCGGCGGTGCGTACTGCGGCGACCGAGAAGATGGACGCCCTGTTCGCCAAGTACGCGACCGAACTGTTGACCGACCTGTTGCCGCTGGTGGCGAAGCCCGACCCCATTCTGGACGACCTCATTTCCCAGGCCTGCCGGCGGCTCGACAGCAAGGCCGTTCACGCCGCCGCCCTGCCCCTGGTGGGTAAATCGGACCGGCACACGGCGCTCGTCCAGAACCTGCTCACCGACAAGGCGAAGGCCGACTCGAAGGGGTTCGTACCCCTGCTCGACGCCTGCCTGGCCAAGCCGACCGAGAAGCACGCCGTGCTGGTGTACGCCGTCGCGGTGAATGCCGACGACGCCACCTTCGCCCTGTGCGGGCGGATGCTCGCCTCGAAATCGGTGCCCGCCCGCCGGGTGGCGGCGCAGGCGTGTGCCCTCGCCACCACCCCGCCGGCCGACGTCCGCACCGCCTGCCGCGACCTGATAGGCGACCCCGACCCGGAGACCGCCGCCGCCGCCGCCGCCCTCTTCCGGTTGACCGCCGAGCAGCAGAAGGTGTCGGTGAAGGACTGCCTGGCGATGCTGGCCGACCCGTCGAAGGACAAGAAGGTGCTGGCGGCGGAAGTGCTGGCGAAGATCGGCGGGGCGGACGAACTGGCGGCGGTGATCGAGCAGACGGCTGACGCCGACGCGAAGGTGCAGACCGCCACCGTGACCGCTGCCGCGGCCATCGTGAACGCCCTGCGGGGCAACGCCAAACTGCCGGCCGACGCCACCCGCCGCCACATCCGCGAGTTGACCACACACACCTCGCCGGTCGTGCGAACGGCTGCCGTCCAATTCCACACCCGCCCCGACCTGATCACCGTGGTGCCGGCCGACGTGTGGGTCGGCTGGTCGAAGGACAAGGAATCTCAGGTGCGGGCGGCGGCGGTGGCCGGGCTGATCGCCCACATGAAGACGAGCAAGGAGGCGAAAGACCGGCTGGTGGCCCTGGCCGCCGACCCGAATGCCAACGTGCAAGCCGCCGCCGGGCTGGCGATCCTCGACATCAACCCGATCACCCGCCCGGTCGAGTGGCTGCTTACCGCCGACACCAGCGTCGTCGCCCACGTGCAGTTGAAGACCCTGTTCGACCTGCCCGTCATCAAGAAGCACCTGCTGGCCGACCTGCGGGCCGCACTCAAGGACCAGCCGGCCTTCAAGCCGTTCAAGTTCGACGCGGTCGCCGACCTGGACGCGATCACCCTGGTATCCGGCGGGGGCACCACGACAGGGGTGGTCCGCGGGCGGTTCGCCAAGGAAGAGAAGCTGAAGGTGCTGACGCCGGGCGACGCCTTTGCGCGGGCCGCCCTGTGCCTGACCGACGACCTGATCGTGACGGCCGGCACGAAGGAGGAACTGGAAGACCTGGTGAAACGGAAGCCGGCCAAGGCGGACGACACGAAGGCCATCCGCGCACTCATCCCCAGCCCCGACCCGTACCTCGGGTGGGTGGCCATCGACCGCCGGGCGGTGGACGTGCAGGGCCTCCAGCAGCTCGGCCTCACCGTGACCGCGGCCCAGGCGGATGCATACACCGGGGCTCGCCTGGGGGTGCGGATCAAGGACGCCCAGTGGACGCTCGAACTCCGCGTGTTCGTCAGCGGGGCGGACGAAATCGCCGCGTGGAAGGAACACACCACGAAACTGGTGGACACGGTGAAGGTGTTCCTGCCCTTCTTCTCCGGGAATTGGCCGGACGCGAAGGACGTGATCACCGACCTGACCGCCGCCCTCGACAAGGTGGCCTACGACACCGACAAGCAGGGGGTGATCGCCACCGTGCCGCTCAAGAAGGAGACGATGGAAGGGGTGGTGAAGGTGCTCGCCAAGGCGCTGAACCCGGAGCGGAAGTGAGGCGGGCATTTGCGGCAACCCGCCGGGGACCGCTGAAACCCCGTCGAGACGACGGCGACGCCTCCGGACTCAACCACCGGCCGCGACGCCCCGCCGGAACCGCGTCGGCAGTTTCGGCGGAGCCCGTTTCGGTCAAGATGCCCGCTCCCCTCGTCGCCAGCACCAGCCGGAGAACAGTGCCGCCAGTACCAGATACCCGCACCCGGCTGCGAACCACCACCCGCCGGACTGAGCCAGCCAGCACGCCCCGCCGATGGCGTGGCCGACCGCCAACACTTTCGCGCCCCACTCGGCGAACCGGTGTCGCCAGAGTAGCACCACCGCCGAGGCCACAACCACCCACACAACGGCCACCCCGACGAACGCCCACGGGCCGACTGCCAGAAGTGCGTGGCCGATGGGGTTGATCTCGTTCACCGCGGCGTGGTCGCCTGCCCAGTACGTCGGCGGCTGACCGGAGAGTGTGAACACCACATCGGCCGCGTATAAGCCGACGACCGGCACCACGAGCCACCAGCGGCCCGTCGGATGCCGGTCGGTCGATTCGCCCGGTGGCGAATCGGAGTCGGTCACAGAATCCCCTGGGCGGCGAACTTGATGCCCTTGAACACCATCTTCAACTGCTCCGCGTTGGGCGAGAACTCCAGGGCCGTCGGCTTGTCCACGTCGCCGCGTTCGACGAGCTGCCGCAGGTTCTCGTTGAAGTCCACCATGCCCTCCTGGTAGCTCGCCTTGATGCACGGCAGGAGGGAGTCGTCTTTGCTCTTCAGGATCAAGTCCTTGACGGTCGGGTTCACCAGCATGATCTCGTTCGTCGGCACCCGGCTGACCCCCGGCTTGATGCTCGGCACCAGCTTCTGAGCCACCACCGCCTTCAGGTTGAACCCGAGCGTCTGGCGGATGGCGTGGTGCTGCACCGGCGGGAACAGGTCGAGGATGCGGCTGATGGTGCTGGCCGCGGTGCTGGCGTGAATCGTCCCGAACACCACGTGCCCGGTTTCGGCCGCGTGCACGCCCGCCTCGAACGTCTCCTGGTCTCGCATTTCGCCCACCAGGATGATGTCCGGGTCTTCCCGCACGGCGTGCTTGAGGGCCGTGTGCCAGTCGCACACGTCCAGGAACACCTCCCGCTGGTTGATGATGCTCATCTTGTCTTGGAAGACGAACTCGATCGGGTCTTCGATGGTCAGGATGTGCAGCGCCTCCCGCTGGTTCATGTACTCCAGCATGCTGGCGATGGTGGTGGATTTGCCCGACCCCGTCACCCCGGCCAGGATCACCAGCCCCTGCTCGAAGTGGCACAGTTTCTCGATGGTGGGCGGCAGCCCCAGCTTCTCGAAGCTGGGGATGGTGGTGTTCACCAGGCGGGCGACCAGGGCCAGCTTGCCCCGCTGCTTCAGGATGTTCACCCGGTAGCGGCACTCGTCGTTCCCGACCACGTGGGCGAAGTCGGCCCCGCCGGTCTCGTCCAGCACCTTCCGCTGCTTCTCGTTCATGATCGGGAAGAGCAGCTTCTCCATGTCGTCCTGCGAGAGCGGCTTCGTCTGCATCTTCTGGATGACGCCCCGCAGCCGCATGGCCCCCGACATCCCGGCCTTCAGGTGCAGGTCGGACCCCTTGTGCTTGAGCACCGTGCGGAACAGTTGGTTCACCGGCGGCTCGCCCGGCACCGGCTCGGCCAGGGAGAGGCCGTCGGGGCCGTTGATCGGGTACGGGCTGATGAACGACGCCCCGCCGCCGGTCAGCGCCGCGGGCGGGGGCGGTGAGGTGGCTTGCACCGGAGCGGGAGCGACGGCCACGGGCTTCACGGGCGCCGGGGCTGCGGCCACAGGGGTGACCACCTTGCCCGCCTTCGCCATGTCGGGCGGCAGCGGTTTGACAACTTTGGCCGGTTGGGTGGGTTGCTCGGACACGGTGAACCCTCAGGATTGAGTGCGAGTGATGCCGAAGACGTGCGGGGATATTGTACCCGAAAAAGTACTCCGCACCCTCCGGGTGCGGTTGATCCGAACCGCACCCGGAGGGTGCGGAGTACTTTAGACGATCCGCACCGGCACGCCGGCGGCGGCCAGTTCCCGCTTCACCTGCGGGATGGTGTACTTGCCGAAGTGGAACATGCCGGCGGCGAGGACCGCGTCGGCGCCGGCGGCGATGGCGTCGGCCATGTGCTGCGGGGTGCCGGCCCCGCCGCTGGCCACCACCGGGATGCCCACCGCCGCCGCCACCGCCCGCGTGATCGGTAAATCGTAACCCGCGTTCGTGCCGTCGGCGTCCATGCTGGTGAGCACAATTTCACCCGCCCCGAGTCGCTCCGCCTCCCGCGCCCACGCCACCGGTTCCAACCCGGTCGGGGTGCGACCGCCGTGGATGAACACCTCGTACCGCCCGCTGTCCACGCGGCGGGGGTCGATGTTCACCACGGTGGCGCACGCCCCGAACTTGCCGGACACCTCACGGATCAGGTCCGGGTTCTGCACCGCCGCCGTGTTCAGGCTGATTTTCTCCGCCCCGGCCTGGATGAGCCGCGTGGCGTCGTCGAGGGTGCGGATGCCGCCCCCCACGGTGAGCGGCATGAACACGCACTCGGCCACTTTGTTGACCACGTCCCGCAGGATGTCCCGCCCCTCGTGGCTGGCCGAGATGTCGAGGAACACCAGTTCGTCGGCCCCTTCGGCCTCGTACCGCCGGGCCACCTCCACCGGGTCGCCGGCGTCCCGCAACCCGACGAAGTTGGTCCCCTTCACCACCCGCCCGCGGTCGATGTCGAGGCACACGATGACACGTTTGAGGAGCATGACAACCCTTCGGAATACCTCCCCGTCTGGGGGTGGAGGTCAAATTACCGAAATTCCCCGTCACACCCACCCGCCCTCTCGGTACGGGGTCTGTCTGAACAAGACACAACCCCCCAACCGGAGAGAGTCATGACCCGCACGATCCGCACCCTGGCCGCCAACCTGTTCGTCGGCGGGGCCGCCTGCTTCGCCCCCCTGGCCCTGCCCGCCGCGGCCGTCGCCCAGGCGCCGCAGCAGCAGAACGCCGTCCCCGAAGCCAAGAAGCTGTCCGCCAAAGAGCAACACCAGAAGTTGCTCAAGAGCAGCGGGTGGATTCAACAACGCAACGGGGATCAGATCCTCAGCCACGGCACCGGCTGGGTGCTCGACGCCGAGCGGAAGTTGATGGTGACCAACGACCACGTCGTGAGCGGGCAGGACACCGTGTGGGTGGTGTTCCCGAAGTACAAGGACGGCAAACTGGTCCGCGAGCGGGCCGAGTACGACGCCGAAAAGGGGGTGAAGGCGACGGTCATCGACCGCGACCGCACCCGCGACCTGGCCGTCATTCAGTTGGAGTCGCTGCCCGAAGGGATCACTGCCCTGCCGCTGGCCGCCGACGAGCCGGAAGAGGGGGACGCGGTGCGGACCATCGGCGGGTACACGAACGGGAACGAAGAGCTGGTGTTCGGCGGGGTGAGTGGTGAGGTTCGCAGTGTCGGGGTGAACGGCGGGCTGCACGGGAACGGCAAGGTGCGGGTGGTGATGAGCACCGTCAGCATCAACGGCGGGAACAGCGGCGGGCCGCTCGTCAGCGAGGCGGGCGAGCTGGTGGGGGTGAACTCGTACACCGTCGTCCGCGGGCGGAACGGCCGTGAGGTGATGAACACCAACGGTCACATCTCGGTGAAGGAGCTGAAGGGGTATGTGGCCACGGTGGACCCGCTGGTCGCCCCGAAGGGGGCGAAGGAGTTCGTCGCCCGCGGGCAGCGGAAGCTGGACGCCGGCCGGCACGACGCGGCCGTCAAGGACTTCTCCGCCGCCCTGAGCAAGGACGACACGAACGCCCAGGCCCTGTACCTGCGGGGCAAGGCGTTCACCGCCACCGGCGACGCCCGCACCGCCCTCGAAGACCTGTCGGCGGCGATCAAACTGGACGGCGAGCGGTACGAGTTCCGGGTGGCCCGCGGGACGGCCCTGAAGGCCCTCGGCAAGACGGACGAGGCGATGGCCGACTTCTCCGCCGCCATCCGCTCCGACCCGAGCCAGTGGGAGGGGTACAACCAGCGGGGGCTGGCCCAGTTCGACGCCGGCAAGGTCGCCGACGCGGAAGCCGACTTCGCCCGCGCCATCGAGAAGGGGGAAGGGGTGGCGGTGCTGTGGGCCAACCGCGGCGAGGCCCGGTTCAGCCAGAAGAAGTTCGCCGACGCCGCCGCGGACTTCGGCAAGGCGGCCGACCTCGACCCGGCCAACCCCGGCCACCTGATGGCCCTGGGTAACTGCCTGCTGAACGGCGGCAAGCCGGGCAAAGCGGCCGAGGTGTTCGTCGAGGCGGCGAACAAGTGGGGCAACCCGGTGTTCCTGAGCAAGGCCGGGTCGGCCCTGCTCGCCGCCGGCGACGCGAAGCAGGCGGTCAGGATGTACACGGACGCGATCAAGGGGTTCACCGACAAGGCCCGACCGGCGGATGTGGCCTCGGCGTACATGGGGCGGGGCATCGCCCAGCGGGAGCTGAAGGGCTACAAGGACGCCATCGACGACCTGACCAAGGCCATCGACCTGACCGGCGGGAAGAACGGCTACGCCTACCTGGAGCGGGGGCTGGCCCACCAGGCGAACGGCCAGAGCAACGCCGCCGAGGACGACTTCAAGGCGGCCGAGAAGCTGGGGGTGAAGGTGGACCCGAAGGCGGTGGCGGTGGCCGAGCCGGTCGTCGGCAAGTGGAAGATGACCACCTTCGTGAACGGGCTGAAAATCACCCAGGTGATCGAGTTCGCCAAGGACGGCACCTTCGAGGCGTCGAGCGTGGCGAGCAGTGAGTTCGGCAGCAACACCATCTCCGACACCGGCACCTGGAAGATGGAGAAGGGCAAACTGACCATCCGCGGCAAGGAGACCGGCACGGTGGTGCGGAAGCCGACCCTGGACGGGGACGAGATGTCGATGGAGGTGGAAGAGATCGGCAAGACGGTCACCTTCAGCCGGGTGAAGTGAGTGCGAACGCATAACGGGCGAGCCGAGCGGCGTGAGCCG
>JANNDF010000152.1:0-5455 GCA_031387445.1 Planctomycetia bacterium | reverse complement strand
ACCGGGGACGCGACCGGAGACCGCGATCGCTGCCGCTTTCATCCGCTGCTCGCGGAATGGCTGCGTGAGCGTTGCGCTAATGATCCGGCGGCCACGCGCGAACCAGCTCTTGCTCGGCTCGCCGACTGGTTCACCCGGTCACACGCCGGTGCCGCCCACGTACACCCCGCCGTAGAAGGACGGGTCATAGGCCATGTACACGCCGAACGCGGCGAGCGACTGGCCGTCGAACAGGGCGATCGACGGGGCGTCGTTCGGCCCGCCGGCCAGAATCAGGTCGGGCTTCTTATCCCCGTTCACGTCCTGCACCGCCACCCGCACCCCGAAAATGTACCCGGACGTCTCGATCGGCTTCCTCTGGCTGCCCTGGTACGGCAGGGAGTCCGGGCTGGCGCCCGGCGGCAGCAGGCCGTTGTTCAGCGGGGGGGTGTACGACGACCCCACCTGGGTGGCGCTGCCCGGGTTGGTCAGGCCGGGCAGTTCGCCGGTGAACGGGTTGCGGACGGTGCCGATGATGGCCAGCGTGCGGCCGTCGACCACGCGGACGATGGGGGTGCCGGAGCTGGCCCCGACGGCGATGTCGGCCACCCCGTCCAGGTTCAGGTCGCCGGCCGCCACCCACAAGCCGGAGCGGTCGTTCGGGTCGCCGACCATCGTCTGGGAGGCGATCGCCGGCTTGCCGGCGGCCACGCTGGCGGCCGAGAACCGCCGCAGGTGCGGGCCGCCGCCCGCGCCGGGGGTGGTGATCAGGTCGGCCTGTTTGCTGCCGGGGGTGAACACCCCGGCGGCCACCCGCACCCCGCCGGTGAAGGTGATGTCGTAGGCGAAGAAGTCGGCGATGCTGGTGAGGCCGCCGGTCGGGGTGAGCTTGGAGAACACCCGCACCCGCGGGCCGCCGCCGGCTTCCGCCCCGATGATGATGTCCGCCCGCCCGTCCCCGTTGATGTCCCCGGTGGCCACCGTCAGCCCGCCGCGGAAGGCCCCCTCGAAGGCGAAGAAGCTGTACACCTCCTGGAAGGTGCGGCCGTCGAACACCTTCACGTGCGGGCCGCCGCCCGGCCCGGCCACGGTGATGATGTCGGCGTACCGGTCGCCGGTCACGTCCCCGGTGGCCACCCGCACCCCGCCGGTGAAGTTCGTGTTGTAGGCCATGAACTGGTGCACCAGCGACCCGTTCCCGCGGTACACCTTCACGTGCGGGCCGCCGCCCTCGCCCGCCCCGGTGGCGAACACCGACGCGCCGCTCAGTTGCATGAGGGCGTTCAGGTCGAGCACCCCGCCGGTGACGGTCTTGTTGGCGGCCGCCGGGATCCGCCGCACCGACTGCGAGAGGGCGGCGATGATCTGGGTGGGCGTCGCCCCCGGTGTGGAGTCCATGAACACGGCCAGCGCCCCGGCCACCTGCGGGGAGGCCATGCTGGTGCCGTCCAGGGGGCCGTACCCGCCGCTCTGGATGGTGCTGAAGATCTCCACCCCTGGGGCGCCGAGCAGCACCTTCTGCCGCCCGTAGTTGGAGAAGGAGGCCAACTGGTCGTTGCGGTCGAACGCGGCCACCGACACCACGTTGGGCAGGATGCCGAAGAAGTTGGTCGGGAAGAAGCTGCCGGTGTCGTTGTCGGTCGAGCTGTTCCCGGCGGCGGCGACGAACACGTGCCCCTGGGTGCCGGCGACGCCGATGGCCGTCTGGAGGGCCATCGACATGCCCCCGCCGCCCCAACTGTTGTTGGACAGCTTCGACCCCATCATCAGGGCGTAGTTCAGCCCCTGAATGGCCACGCTCGTCTGTCCGGAGGTGGCCCCGTTGCTGAACAGCGGCAGGGACATCATCCGCGTCTTCCACGCCATGCCGGCCACGCCGATGCCGTTATTCCCCACCGCCCCGATGATGCCGGCCACGTGCATCCCGTGGTCCAGGTTGATGCCGGGGATGATGTCCCCGGTGTTGCGGGTGAAGTCCCACCCGTGGATGTCGTCCACGAACCCGTTGGCGTCGTTGTCGATGCCGTCGTTCGCCACCTCGCCGGGGTTCGTCCAGACGTTCGCCGCCAGGTCCGGGTGGGTGTGGTCGATGCCGCCGTCGATCACCGCCACGATGGTGTCGCCGGTGCCGTAGCTCACGTCCCACCCGGCCACCGCCCGCGTGTCCGCCCCGGCCGTGCCGCCGTTCTGCCCGGTGTTCAGGTGCCCCCACTGGGTGCCGTCGGTGAACCTCGGGTCGTTCGGCACGGCGGTCGGCTGGACGATGTAGTCCGGCTCGGCGAACCGCACCCCCGGCACGACCGACAGGGCGGCCACGGCCGTCGGCACCGGCGTGCCGGCCGGGTAGTTCACCTTGTACAGGCCGAACCCGAGGCTCGTCGTGCTGACCACGCCGGGACTGCTCCGCACCGCCGCCAGCCCCGACTGCTCGGCCCCCGGTTGGAAGCCGACGAGCACCTGGTTGGGGGCGAACTGGGCGGGGGTGGTCCGGTCTTCGAGCGGCAGGACGTGCAGGAGGGTACGGGAACGCGGAGCCATGGTGAATGCCTCGACGGAGATGAGAATGTCGGACGGCGTCCCGTTCCGGGCCGTAGTAGAATGTTGTAACCCCCCAAGAGACGTCCGCAAATAGCATCCGCGGCGGGGTGGGGGGTTTTTAACGTCCGGGGGAGTCCGGTAGGGATTGTGCCGGCCGGTGAGATGGTGACGCCCGGCGGACGCGCGGGTCTGTCCGGTGGTGCCGGCGTCCCGCCGGTCGGTGGGGCCGGCGGGACGTCGGCACCACCGACCAGACCCGCCGCTCACTTCCGCACTTGCAGGATCACCCGCACGCCCTTCTTGTTGCTGCTCACCACATCGAGCAGCTTGTCGCCATTGATGTCGGCGACGACGAACTGGGTGCCGATGCCGCTGTCGTCGTCGATCACGTTCGGGGTGAACGTGGCCAGCCCGTCGCCCCCTCGCGCCACCTTCAGCCAGTAGATGTGCGGCGACTTGTCCGACCCCGGCTCGCTCCTCCCGTGGCTCCACCACCGCTTGCCCGTGATCAGATCGGGCGTGCCGTCGCCGTCGATGTCCTGGAAGTGGGCCGCGTGCGTCTCGCTCACCAGGTCCTTGAACAGCTCGATCTTCTTCCACTCCGCGTGCCCGTCCTTGTTCGGGGCGAGTTGCTTGTGCCACCAGATGCCGAACTTGTGCGCCGACGTGGCGAGGATGTCGGCCTTGCCGTCGTTGTCCACGTCGAAGGCGAACAGGTCGGAAGCCGCGTCGCCGACGCCGCCGGGGTGGAACTTCCACGCCGTGGTGCCGTCCGCCTTCTCCGGCTGCTCCCACCACCCGCCGGAGGTGATGACGTCCGCCCGCTTGTCGCCGTTCAGGTCGCCGACGCCCAGCCCGTGGCTGTACCGCTGGGTGCCGGGGATCGACTTGCCCGTGTTCGGCACCGGCTTGCCGTCCTTCACCTCCGGCTTCACGCTCGGCTCGGAGATGGGGTGCATCTGCCACTCGGCGTTCGCGTCCTTCGGGTTCGGTGTGAGGTACGCCATCTGCCCGATGTTCCCGTCCACCTTCTCGCCCTTCGGCTGGAAGGCCATGACGAGTACCCGCTTGCCGGTGCCGAACAGGTCGGCGTACACGGGCGTCTCGTTACACGCCGAGTGCCAAATGGGGTGCTTCGCCCAGTGCTTCGACCCGTCGCCTTTGGGGTTCTCCAGCCAGTAGCACGGCTCGCCGGGGAAGTCGATGACGATCAGGTCGGGGTAGCCGTCGGCGTTGAAGTCGTCCGCCCAGCAGGCGAACACGTTGCTGTACCCGCCCAGCCCGTCCTTGTAGTCCTGCACCTTCTGCATCTCGTGCGGCTTCCAGTCGGGCGCCTCGTACCACAACTGGCCGCACAGCACGTCGAGCTTGCCGTCCTTGTTCACGTCCGCAACTGCAACGCCTTCGCTGCGGAACTTGGCGTCGAGGACGGTCTTCTTCCAGGTGATGTCGGGCGGGTCTTTGGCGGAGGCGACGGTCGCCAGGGAGGCGACCAGGAGAGAGGCGAACAGGCGGCGCATGAGAGGTGTTCCGGGGGAGGGCGGGCCGGGTGATTATCGGGGGAAGGGGGGCGGGGAGCAAGCACCGACCTGGCGAGCCGTGCCCCGTCAGGGGCCGGTTCACGTTATTCAACCGGCCCCTCACGCCGCTCGGCTCGCCCTGCTCGTGTTGTCCGCTTTACCGGCTTGCGGTACGATACCTGACCCTCACCTGAACACCTGTTTCCGTTATGCCCCGCGGCAAGGACCAGCCGACGTTCCCCGGTCTGACCGACGCCGACCAGTTCGCCGGGTTCGGGGCGAGCGCGTTCCGCGCCGCCGAAGACACCGCGAGCGGGTTCGCCGTCCGCACCCGGTCGGCCAAGAAGCTCCGCGAGGCGGTGCGCACCAACGCCCCCCGCACCCCCGGCGTGTACGGCATGCTCGGCCCGAAGGGGCATGTGGTGTACGTCGGCAAGGCGAAGAACCTGCGGTCGCGGCTGCTCAGCTACTTCCGCACGGACAGCCGCAACCCGAAGGCCGGCAAGATCATCGACCACACCGCCACGCTCGTGTGGGAACACCTGCCCGACGAACTGAACGCCCTGCTCCGCGAACTCGAACTGATCCGCCGCTTCCGCCCGCGGTTCAACGTGCTCGGGCAACCCGGCCGCCAGCGGTACGTCTACCTGTGCCTCGGCCGCGGGCCGGCGGTGCAGGCGTACCTCAGTCGGGAGGCCGTCGGCAAGGAGTTGGCGGTGTACGGGCCGTTCGTCGGCCGCGGGCGGTTGCAAGACGTGGTGCGGCGGCTGAATTACGAGTTTAAGCTCCGCGACTGCCCGGCGACGGTGCCGATGCGGTTCGCCGAGCAGGGCGAGTTGTTCACCGAAGACCGTGCGGCGGCGTGCCTGAGGTACGAGCTTGGCACTTGCCTGGGACCGTGCGCGGGGTTCTGTACGTCGGCCGATTACACGGCGAAAGTGAAGGCGGCGAAAGCGTTCCTTGATGGGCGTGACACCGCCACGCTGAAGGCGATGGAAGCGGAGATGGCGGCGGCATCGGCGAAACTGCAATTCGAGCAAGCCGCGGCGATCCGCGACCGCTGGGCGGCGCTCGACTATTTAAATGACCGCCTGTTGTTCCTCCGCACCGCCCGGAAGAACCACTCGTTCGTCTACCCGCTGACCGGGTGCGACAACCTGACGCGGTGGTATCTGATCCACGGAGGGGAGGTGCGGGCTGTCGTGCGGGAACCCGACTCGGCGGAAGCCGCGGCGGCGGCGGCACGGGCGGCGGTGGACGCGGTGTACGCCCTGCCGTTCAGCGTGGAAGCGACTCTGCGGCGGTGCGTGGACAGCGTGCTGATCGTCACGAGTTGGTTCCGCAGTCGAGCCGCGGAGAAGGCGAAGCTGCTGACGGCGAAGGCGGCGACGGCGAGGTGCGGGTAGGCGAACTTCCAC
>JANNDF010000135.1:0-3447 GCA_031387445.1 Planctomycetia bacterium | reverse complement strand
CCCAGGGCATCGCCCTGGGTCAATCAGCGTTCCCAGGGCGATGCCCTGGGCTGAGGGAGCGCGGGCCTTCCGCCCGCATGATGTGCCGAACCCTGCCGCCGCACACCCTGTCTTCTAGCATGGATAACTTCCGCCACCCGTAGGCCCCGTCATGCTCGTCCCGCTGAACTGGTTGAAGGATTACGTGCAACTGCCGGCGAACCCGGCCGAGTTGGTCGAGCGGTTGACGCTCGCCGGGCTGGAGAGCGCGGGCGTGCGGCTGTTCGGACTGCCGATGCCGGACGGCCTGCGGGTGAAGCCGGACGACGCCGGCCTGCCGTGGGACGCCGACAAGGTGGTGGTGGCGAAGGTGCTGAAGATCGAGAAGCACCCGGACGCCGACAAGCTGAAGCTCGTGACAGTGGACTACGGCGCCGCCGAACCGAAGACGGTGGTAACGGGTGCCCCGAACATCGCCCCCGGCCAGAGCGGGATGAAAGTGATCCTGGGGCTGAAGGGCACGCGGTACTTCTACCAGGACAAAGACGGCAAGAAGGGCGTGTTCACGCTGGAGCCGAAGGCGCTCCGCGGCATCATGAACGACGCCATGTGCATGTCGAACTACGAACTCGGCATCTCCGACGACCACGAAGGCATCATCATCCTGGACGACGGCGACCCGGCCCCCGGTACGCCCGCCACGCAACTGCTCGGCGACACGGTGGTCGAACTCGACGTGCTGCCGAACATGGCCCGCTGTCTGAGTTTGCTCGGGATTGCCCGCGAGGTGGCGGCCCTCGTCGGCGGCACGGTGACGGAACCGGACGCGAAGTACCCCACCACCGGGAACGTCGCCGGCATGGTCAACGTGCAGATCGAGAACCCGGCGCTCTGCCGGCGGTACACGGCGACGATTATCAAGAACATCACGGTCGGCCCCGCCCCGCGGTGGATGCGAACCAGGCTGAACTATGCCGGCATGCGGCCGATCACGAACGCCGTGGACGTGACCAACTACGTCATGCTCGAATACGGCCAGCCTCTGCACGCCTTCGACTATGACGTGCTGGTGAAGCGGGCCGGTGGGAAAGCTCCGACCATCATCGTGCGTTCGGCAAAGGCGGGAGAAACGCTCGTCACGCTGGACAAGCAAGAACGGAAGCTCGGGCCGGACAACCTCGTCATCGCCGACACCGCCGGGCCGATCGCGCTCGCCGGTGTCATGGGCGGCCTCGAAACCGAAGTGACCGACAGTACGAAAACCATCCTGCTCGAATCGGCCCACTTCGACCCGGTGAGCGTGCGGAAGACGGCCCGGCAGTTCAACCTGTTCAGCGAGGCGAGTACGCGGTTCAGCAAGGGCGTCCACCCGGAGACGGCAGTGCCGGCGGCGGCGCGGGCGGCGGAACTGTTTCACAAACACGCCGGCAGCGAGGTGCTAAGCGGAATCGTCGATACGTATCCCGCACCGATCCCGCCGCAGACGATCACCCTGAACCGCTCCGAGATCGAGCGGTTGCTCGGCTTCGCCCTGCCCGACGGCGAAGTCGAACGGGTGCTCACGGCCCTGCAATTCAAACTGGACAGCACGCCGTGGGGGTGGAGCGTGACTACGCCCCCGACGCGGCTCGACATTCAGGCCGGCGCCGCCGACCTGATCGAAGAGCTTGCCCGCGTGAGCGGGTACGACCGCTTGCCGGAGCGCCTACTGCCGCTGGAAATGCCGACGCCGAAGGGCAACCGCAGCCTCGCGGTGGAGCAGCGGATTCAGGACACACTCGCCGATCTCGGCCTGAGCGAGTGCATCACGTATGCGCTCACGAGTGCGGAGAGTGAGGCGAGGCTGAATCCAAATGCTCCTGGTACCGCCGGCGTCAGCCGGCCGGGTGCAGGCCCGACCACCCAGTCGGCTGACGCCGGCGGTTCCAGTTCCGATCAGCACGTCACCCTCCTCAACCCCATCTCGCCCGAACGGTCGGTGATGCGGACGACGCTGCTTCCGGGCCTGCTCGAAGTGGCCGCCCGCAACCTCCAAGCGACCGACTCCGTCGCCCTGTTCGAACTCGGCTTCATCTACATGCCCACCGCCGGCTTGCCCGACGAGCCGCGGCGGGTGGCAATCGTGCTGTGCGGGCGGCGGGGCGTGACGGCGTGGGACGACCCGCTCGGCGTGAAGCCGAAGGCGTTCGACTTCTTCGACCTGAAAGGGGTGGTGGTATCACTGGCGAACTCGCTGCACCTGCCCGGAGTGACGTTCGCCCCCACGGCCGCCGCCCCGCACCTGCACCCCGGCAAGGCGGCCGAGTTGAAGGTGAACGGCACGGCGGTCGGCACGCTCGGCGAACTTCACCCGAAGGTTCGTTCCGCCTTCGGCTTCTCGACGGACGTGCTGGTCGCCGAACTGGACGCCGAAGCGCTGATCGCAGCGACGCCGGAGCGCTACCCGTACAAGCCGTTCAGCACGCTGCCGGCGGCGAAACGGGATGTGGCCGTGATCGTGAGTGAGGACATCCCGGCGGAGAAGGTGTTGGGCGAACTCCGGGCGGCCGGCGGGGAGTTGCTCACGGAAGTGAGCCTGTTCGACGTGTACCGCGGGGAGAGTATCCCGACCGGCACCAAGAGCCTCGCCTTCGCCCTGACCTACCAGCCGAAGGAGAAGACGCTGACCGACAAGGAGATCGACAAGGCGCACGAGAAGATCGAGGGCCGCCTGCGGCACATGCTGAAGGCGAAGATCCGCGGGAAGGACGGGGTGTGAGCGAGTACAATCCGGTGGAGGTGCCACGATGAGTACGATCACGCTCGCCGACGCTCAGGCCCATCTCGCTGAGGTCATCGCCGGGTTGCCGGCCGGTGCCGAGGTGGTCATCACCGACGGGACGCGGCCGGTCGCCACACTAACCGCCGTACCCCCACCCGCTCTCGGGCCGCAGACACACGGGAGCGCGGTGGGCATTTCTACCATTCCGGATCAGACGCCTCCGGGTCCGGTGTTCGGCCGCGGGAAGGGGATGCTCACCATCCACTCGGACGACGACGATCACCTCCTCGACTTCGCCGAGTACATGTGATGCGACTGCTGCTCGACACGCACGCGTGGCTGTGGCATTTCCTCGGCGACGCCAGTTTGAGTGCGACGGCACGAGCGATGATTGACGACCCGGCTAACGTGAAGTGGGTGAGCGTCGCCAGCTGTTGGGAGGTGGCGATCAAGATGAGTACCGGGAAGTACACCCTGAACGTGCCGTTCGCGGTCCTCCTCCAGTCCGGCATTCACGGGAACCAACTCCGGCTGTTGCAGGTCGAACCGCACCACCTCGCCCCGTTGCTCCACCTGCCGTTCCACCACCGCGACCCGTTCGACCGGATGCTGGTGGCCCAGGCCATGACCGAACCACTCACCCTGGTGACGTGTGACCGAGACGTCGTGCAGTACCCCGTCACCTGCGTGTGGTGACGGGGTACTGC
>JANNDF010000111.1:0-1333 GCA_031387445.1 Planctomycetia bacterium | reverse complement strand
CCGGGTGTGATCAACCTACCCAGCCGGCTGACGCCGGCGGTTCCAGCACCCCCGGCATGACTGCCGGGGTTCGCCCTCACCCTGTCGCCACCGCCACGGCCAGATTGCACCCGGCCTCGAACTCGGTCAAGTCCACCCACTCCTTGACGGTGTGGATGTCGTTCTGCCCGGCCCCGAACGTGACCGTGGGCAGGCCGTGCTTCACCATCCAGTTGGCGTCCAGCCCGCCGTTCGCCACCCGTGCGTTCGGTACCCGCCCGATGCCCGACACCGCCGCGGACGCCCGCTTCACCACCGCCGCCGTCTCTTTCAGCCGGAACGGGAAGTAGTCGGTGCGGGCGGCGAACTTCATCCGCCCCGGCGTGCCCTCGTGGTCGGTCACGGCCGCCACCGCCGCCTCGAAGGCGTCCTTGTAGGCGAGCGTGATCTGCTTGAAGAACTTGGCGTCGTGGCTGCGGCTCTCGCCCTTCAGGGAGATGTAGTCGGTCACCACGTTCGTCGCGTCGCCGGCCGGCCCGCCGTTCTTGCCGGTGACCGGCCCGACGTTGCTCGTCCCCTCGCCGGCCGGCTTCTTCACCTTCCCCCACCAGCCGGTCGCCTTCACGTCGGCCAGCGCCAGGGCCAGTTGCATCCACACCGAGATGCCCCGCTCCGGCGCGACCCCGGCGTGCGAGGCCAGCCCGAACAACTCCACCTCCCACCGATCCGCCCCGACCGCCCCGATGATGACATCCCCCGCCGACCGGCCGTCGAAGTTGAACCCCATCGTCGCCCCGCCGAGGTCCACCGGGTTCAGGTAGCGTGCCCCGAACAGGCCGGACTCCTCCCGCACGGTGAACAGGAAGGTGATGGGCGGGTGCGGCAGCTTGTGTTCGATCAACTCGGCCGCCAGCGTGACCAGCACCGCGCACCCGGTGCGGTTGTCGCCGCCCAGCGCCGAGTCGGCGGTGTTGACGATCTTCTTGCCGCTCACCTTCGGCTTGGCCCCGGCGCACAGCGGCACGGTGTCCATGTGCGTCATGAACAGGATCGGCGGGGCGTCCGCCAGCGCGCCGACGCCGGGCAGGGAGGCGATCAGGTTGCCAGTTTGCGTCGGCAGCGGGATGCGGGCGTTGGCGTCGTCGTACTTGATGTTCTTGCTCGGCACGCCGGCCTCCCGCAGGGCGGCGACGATCTCCTTGGCGATCCGCTTCTCTTCGCCGGTGATGCCGGGCACGGACAAGAATCGCATGAGGCGATCGACGGCGGCGGGGGCGTGAACGGCGTGCATAACGGACCCGGTGAGGAAAGGGTGATTGTAGTTAGACGGGGGTGGTTAGCCGCGAGGCAACGC
>JANNDF010000103.1:0-1431 GCA_031387445.1 Planctomycetia bacterium | reverse complement strand
CGCGCCGACTTCAGCGCGCTCGTCTCCGCCTCGCGGCTAAACTGTTGGTATGTCCGAACCCGCACTTCTCGCTGCCGTCGCCGCGAACCCTGACGACGACCTCCCCCGCCTCGTGTACGCCGACTGGCTGGACGAGAACGGCCAGCCCCTCCGCGCCGAGTTCATCCGCCTGCAAATTGAGATCGCCCGGAAGGAGACGCTCCCGCGGGCGGCGCTCAACCTGTTTACTCACCTGTGGAGGCGCCAGCAGGAGATTCTGGACGACCACCGCGACGAGTTGCTGGGGCCGCTGGCGGAAGTGAACTTCGCCCCACAGGATTTTGAGTTCCGCCGTGGCTTTTTGGAAAAGGTGTCACTTGGCGGCCTCGATTTCCTGCGGCACGGTGGCTCCCTTCGAACTCTGGTGCCGACGCCGTCAGTGCGAATCGAACGATCCGTCATGCCACTGGAACGGCTGCTGGACGCCCCGCACTCCGATCTCATCACCGAACTGAGTGTCAACCACGAGCGGTTCGACGATGACGCCATGCTCACTGGCCTCACCCGGCTCGACGAGGTGGCAGCACTCGGCCAACACCTGTCCCGTCTCCGTGTGTTAGACCTGGAAGGCCGTCAGTTGGGGGATGAGGTCGGGGCGCGGTTCGCCGAAGGCTTCCCCGCGCTCGCCGAACTCGACCTGTCGTTCAACGACCTGACCGACGCCGGGGTGATCGCGCTCCTGAACACCGGGGTGCCGCAGCGGTTGAAGCGGCTGGTGCTCGGCGGCAACCCGATCGGCGATCAGGCGGCGGTCGAACTGGCCGACCGGCTTGGGGGAAGCAAGGTGCTGGAAAGCCTGAACCTGCGAATGACGAACATCGGCCAGGACGGGCAGGCGGCGCTGCTCGCCCGTCTCGGTGGACGGGTGGATTTGTTTTGAATGTACTCCGCACCCTCCGGGTGCGGTTGACGCGAACCGCACCCGGAGGGTGCGGAGTACATTGAGGGTATGCTCACCGCTCCCACCTACGCCCCGCGGATGCGTCGCGGCCTCGCGGCCCAGCCCGACCGCCGCGGGTTCGTGCTGTTCGACCAGCAGCGGGCCGGACAGCCGGTTCACCTCTCGCCCACCGCCCTCGAACTGGTCAAGCTGTTCGACGGCACCGTCATGTTGGGTGAATTGTCGTCCGTCACCGGCCTGGCCGTCGCCGACATTGCCGCACTAGTGTCGGGTCTGGACGAAGCCTTGCTGCTCGACGGCCCGGCGTGGCAGGCGAAGATCACCGCCCCCGTCCGCGAACCGGTCTGCATCGGCGTGTATCCGGACGACGCAGAGGGAACGCGGAGGCTGATCCGCAGCCTGTTCGTGGGGATGGACGGGGGGGGGTGGCCGGCCGCTCGTAGCCGCGAGCCGGAGGCGCGCGCGTCCGACTCCGACGCGCTCGCCTCCGG
>JANNDF010000093.1:0-2112 GCA_031387445.1 Planctomycetia bacterium | reverse complement strand
CGGCGGCTCACGCCGCTCGGCTCGCCTCATACTCCCCCGACACACTTCCCTCGCCCGGTTCGCCATCCGCGTCTAGCATGAGCAGCAGTCCCTCCATCCACGGAGCCATGGCGATGATGCGAACGCGAATCCTGGCGGTGCTGCTGGCGGTCGTCGCCCCGGCCGCCCTGTCCGCCGCCCCGGTGCCGGTCGGCGGCAAGTCCGCCGACATCAAGGAACTGCCGGTGGCGGCGAACGCCATGCTGGTGGTGCAACTGAACGGGGTGGAGCGCACGAAAGACCGCATCGTGAAGATGCTGCAACGGGTGGACGCGGACGCGGCGAAGGAGGCCGGCAAGCAGATCGACGAGATGCTGAAGGGGATGCTCGAAGGCCGCGACCTGGGCGGGTTGGACGGCCAGGGGCGGGCGTTCGTGGCCGTCGGCCTGCTGGCCGAGGTCGTGTCCGAGGACGGCCCGATCGCCTTCCTGCTGCCGGTCAAGGACGCCAAGACCTTCCGCGACAAGTTCCTGACGGAGGTCGAGCGGAAGTCGTTCAAGAAGGGAAAGGCCGGGGTGGACGAGGTGGAGTTCGGGGCGAACGGCTCGACGCTGTACCTGGTGGACAACGGGGCCGGGTACGTGATCGCCAGCCAGAACAAGGACACCGCCGAGGCCTATGCCGGCAAGTACGAGAAGCTGACCGCCAAGACGCTCGGCACGGTCGCCGACGCCTTCCTGACCGCCGACATCGGACTGTTCGTGAACGTGGCGCGGGTGAACGAGGAGTACGCCGGCCCGATCGCCCAGGCGCGGGCGGCCGTCGGCCAACTGTTCCAACTGTTCGGCGGGCAACTGGACAAGAGCCAGATCGAACTGGCAAAGTCGGGCGTCGACGGGCTGTTCCAGGTCATCGAAGACGCGACCGGCGTGGTGATCGCGCTGGAAGCCCGTCCGGAAGGGGTGGCGGTGCGGATCGAAGGGGCGTTCACCGCCGGCAGCGAGACGGACAAAATCCTGTCGGCGGAGAAGCCGGCGGCGTTGAAAGCACTCGCCGACCTGCCGAAGGGCATGTCGTCGTACACCGCCAGCCGGTGGGGGACCGGGGTCGGGAGCATTCAGCGGCGGATGATGCCCGAGTTCACCTCGGACGACGACAAGGCGGCCGACGCCATCAACAAGCTGGTGGACCTGCTGGCGGCGAACGACGGCGACACGGTCAGCCTGTCCGGGCCGGAGTTCGCCTCGCTGTCAGCGGCCACGTTCAAAGACCCGGCGAAGGTGGCCGAGGTGCGGCTGGCGGTGTTCAGCGCACTCGACGAGGGGGCGAAGTACAGCAACCTGGTGCTGAAGAAGAAGCCGAAGGTGAAGAAGGAGGCGGAGAAGCACGCCGGCTTCACCCTGCACTCGGCGGAGGTGGAAATCGACTTCGAGGCGTCGGTGAAGGCCACCCCGGACCCGGACCAGCGGGAGGCGGCCATCGAGGCGATGAAGAAGCTGATGCCGGAGAAGCAGACGGTGTGGTTCGGTACGGACGGCAAGCGGGTGGTGAATGTGTCGGGCAAGGACTGGGCGACGGCCAAGAAACTGCTCGACGAGTTCGCCGCCGCGAAGGCGAAAGCGGGCGACGACAAGGCGTTCGCCGCCACCCGCGGGCAACTGCCGGCCGAGGCCAGCTACCTGATGCTGACCGACGCCGTTTCGCTGATCGGCCAGTTGGCCGAGTACGCCGGGCAACTGGGCGGGGCGATCCCCGGCGCGGGGGGGGCCGAGCTGCCGAAGTTCGGCAAGGCGAAGGGCGACCCGGCGTACATCGGGGTGGCGGTGTCGGCCACCAAGCAGTGGGTGCGGCTCGACCTGTTCGTGCCGGTGGGGGCGGTGAAGTCGCTGATGGAATCCGTGAAGGAAGGGGAGAAGGAGAAGAAGGACTGAGTGAGAACATGCTGTGTCGAAATCCTCTCCGACGGCCTCAGGGGTGAACCAGCCACCCGCCGCGGAGCGGCGGCAGTCGTTAGCCAGGGGTGGAGCGACCGAAGGGAGCGGAACCCCTGGACCCGATGCACCCCACCCAGATAGCCCCGGAGGGGCGGCAGAATCCGCATCTGTCGCCCCTCCGGGGCTCGTTCCATTTCCG
>JANNDF010000019.1:0-9076 GCA_031387445.1 Planctomycetia bacterium | reverse complement strand
CCAGTAGCCGTATCGCATTTGAATGGTCCAGGAGGGGCCGCAGATGACGCAGAACAGACGCAGATGAAGCCAGGATTCAAAAAATTCTTGGTTCCGATCCTGCCTTCATCTGCGTTGAAATCCGCGTCATCAGGGGGCCGTTTTTTCGAGGTAGTCCACCAGCCGCCGGAACGGGTCGAAGCCGACCACGTTCACCGCGTCGGCCACGAAGTTCGAGAGCGCGTTGATGTCGTAGTACACCAGCGTGCCGTCGCGGTCGTCGGTCATGTACTCGATGCCGCCCACGTCGATCCCCGCGGCTTGCATGATCCGCTCGCACGCCGAAATCACCTCCGGCGGCGGGGTATACCCTTCCACCTTCAGGCCGGTCTTCGGGGCGTCGACCGCGCACGCGGAGCGGGCCAACTCCACGCCGTCCGACCGCTGGCAGATGTCAGCCGGGCACAGGTTGAACGAGTCACCATTCGTGAACACCTTGATCGCGTACAGGTACTTGCCGGCGAGCAGCTCCACGCGGGTGATGTGCCCGCCGCGGGCCGGCACGAACTCCTGCACGAGCGCGGTGTGATCGACGCCGAAGTTCAGCCGCCCCTCGGCCGCGGCACGGCTCAGGTCTTCGGGCGTGTCGAACCGCACGATGCCCGCCCCGCTGCCGCCGATGTTCGCCTTCACCACGACGGGGAACCGCAAACCGGCTGCGGCTTCAACGGCTTTCGATGCGTGGTTGATGACGCGGGCCTTCGGGTACGGCAGGCCGAGCGATTCGAGCAGCGTGAGCTGCCGGGCCTTCGACAACTCGTACCCGAACCCGGTCAGCCCGTTCACCACCGGCACGCCGAGGCGGTGCAGGTGGTCCATGAACCCGAGCGTGAAGAACATGCCCTGCACGCCGTCGCGGAGGTACGCCGACGGGCTCATGCGGTTGAACACGAGCGAGTACGGCGACTCGGCCTCAGACGGGTCGTACACGTGCGCCCGCGGGTCCAGCCGCACGAATGGGAGACCGCGGCGGTCGAGTTCGGCGAACAGCGGGCGGAACCAGTCGGGGTGCTCGTGGTAGATGGCGAACGGCTTGCGGGTCGGCATCGCGAATGGCCTACTCGGGTGGTTCAGACACGGTAGGCCGAACGGGTGACAGTTGCCACCCGTTCGGAATCACTTCTTCTCGACCGCCACCGGCCACGGCTTCACCTGCGCCCGCTTCGCGTAGGCGTCGTACTTGGCAGCCAGTCCCTTCACCTTGTCGGACTGCTCGGCCGCGAGGTCGTTCGCCTCCACGCGGTCCTTCGAGATGTCGTACAGTTCCCACGGCTTGTCGTGCTTGGCCACCAGCTTCCAGTCGCCGGCGCGCACCGCCCGGTTGCCCTCGTGTTCCCAGAACAGGTCGCGGTCGAGCGGCTTGTTGTCGAACGCCGCCCGCAGGCTCTTGCCTTCGAGTGGGGTGGAGTCCTTCGGGTAGGTCGCCCCTCCCAGGTCGGCACACGTCGCGGCGATGTCGATCAGGTGCCCCGGCTGCGACCGCAGTTCGCCCTTCGCCGAAATGCCCTTCGGCCAGTGGGCGATCAGCGGGGTGCTGATGCCGCCCTCGTGGACCCAGTGCTTGTACTCGCGGAACGGCGTGTTGCTCACCGTCGCCCACCCTCGCCCATACGCGACGTAGGTGTCGGCCGGGCCGGGTATCACCTTCGGCCCCATCCGCACGGGGTAGCCGTCGCGAGTCTGTTTCGGCACGCTGCCACTCGCGGCGAACTCCTCCGGCTTCATCACCGGGAACGTCGGCTTCTCGGGCCGGTCGATGTTCGGGTGATCGGCGTTCCCGGTGCGGCCTTGCAGTTCGGCACACCCGCCGTTGTCTTGCATGAAGAGGATGAGCGTGTTGTCGAGTTGCTTCGTCCGCTTCAGTTCGTCCACCAGCTTGCCGACACCCTGGTCCATGCGGTCGATCATCGCCGCGTACACCTCCATGCCGGCCGCCTCCCACTTCTTGTCCTTCACGTCGTCCCACTTCATCGGGTGTGGGGGCATCGGCTGCTTGGCGTCGATCAGCCCGATCTTGGCCGCCTTCTCGAACCGGGCGGTGCGAATCGGCTCGTACCCGCCGGCGTACTTGCCCTCGTACTTCTTGATGTCCTCGGGCAAGGCGTGCATCGGCCAGTGGGCGGCGGTGAACGCGACGTACAGGAAGAACGGCTTGGCCGCGTGATCCTTCGTGTGCTCGCCGACGAACTTGACCGCGTGGTCGGCGATGGCGTCGGTGTAGTAGTACGTCTTCGGGGTGTACTCCTTGTCGGCGAACGGCGAGATCATGGTGTCGTCGCGGACGAGTGACGACGGGTCGAAGTAGCTGCCGGCCCCGTGGATGGTGCCGTAGTAGCGGTCGAACCCGCGGGCGAGCGGCCAGTTGTGCTTCGGTCCGTCCGCCCCGGCGTGCCTCGTCACGTGCCACTTGCCGACCGCGTAGCTGCGATACCCGGCCGGCTTCAGCACCTCGGCGATAGTGCGGCATTCTCTGTTCAGGTTGCCGGTGTACCCCGGCTTGCCCTTGTCGTCCATCATGTGCCCGACGCCAGCCTGGTGCGGGTAGAGGCCGGTGAGCAGACTGGCCCGCGTAGGGCAGCAGCGGGCGGTGTTGTAGAACTGCGTGAACCGCACGCCGTTGTCGGCCAACCTGTCGAGGTTCGGGGTGGCAACCTCCCCGCCGTAACAGCCGAGGTCGGAGAAGCCCATGTCGTCGGTCAGGATGACGATGACGTTCGGCTTGTCGGCGGCGGCGGCCACCGTCATCGTCAACACCGCAGCGAGGGAGACGAGGGGATTGGAGCAGCGCATCGGATTCGACCCCAGGGGCGGAACGCTCGCACATACCATATCAGAATTGCGCCCCGCTCGGACCCGCCATCATGCCCGTCACCGCGAAAGCCGAGTACGCCTGCCTCGCCATGCTCGAACTGGCCGCCCGCTACACCGAAGGGCGGCCGGTGCGGCTGATCGAAGTGACCGAGAAGCACGGCATTCACCACGGCTTTCTGGTGCAAATCCTGGTGGAACTGCGGAACGCAGGGCTGGTGGTGACGGCCCGCGGCAAGTCGGGCGGCTACCGGCTGGCGAAGACGCCGGCCGAGATCACCCTGGCCGACATCGTGTCGGTACTCGACGGACTCGACGCACCGGAAGGCCGCGGGGCGGGGGGCACGGCGTTCAGCCAGAAGTTGCAAGTGGTGTGGTTCGGGCTGGCCAAGCGGATGGCCGACACGCGAACCAACTACCTGACCGAGTACACCCTGCGCGACCTGCTCGTCTCCGAGAACCCGCCCGACTACATGATCTGACCGCTTCAGAACTCGATGGCGTGCGGCCAGGCGGTGGGCACGGCGAACACTTTGCCGTCACCAATCCTTCCCGTGCGGGCCGCCTTCGCCACCCGCTGCGCGAACCCGTCGTACTGGTCGGTCGGCACCCACACGGCGATCTCCACTTTGGGCAAATACGCCGTGCTGTACTCGCTCCCGCGGTAGCGGTCGAGATACCCCTTCTGTCGGCCGTACCCCTTCGCCTCTCGCACCACGCCAGCGGCCACGCCGAACTCGGCGCACGCCCGCAACACCGCCTCGGCCACCGACGGGCGGACCACGATCACGACGTAGGTCATGGGGGGCATGGGGTCTCCTTCTGACGAGCCGGGAGCGTGAGCGACCGGAGGCTATCACATCGTCAGGTACACGAACGCCCCGAACCCAACCGCCGCCAACCCGGCGATGCCGGCCACCAGCCACAGCACGCTCCGCCGCTTGCGGGCGAGCGCCAGCGACGCCCCGACCCCGCCTACCTGGGCCACGAGCATAGCGAAGAAGAAGTTCTCGCTCCGCTGGCGGAATCGCTCGGACTCGGCCGTCGAGGTCTTCACCCGCACCTCGTACAGGAACCCGACCCACTGGTTGGCCGTCGCCTCCGCCTTGTACCGGCGGGATTCCACCTCGTACCGAATCACGTTCGGCTGCCACTCGCTCGGCCGGCCCTTCACCAGCGCCTTCGCCGCCCGCAACTCCTCCTCGTATTGCAGTTCGACACGGGCCGACTGGTCCCGCGCGCGGGCGATCTCCCCTTCAAGCGAACCCACGTGGACCCGCCGGGCCGATTGGAGGACGTCCCTCTCCGGGCGGTGTTCCTGCACGGCCTGAAGGACCGCCCGCACACTCTCGTCGTCCGCCGGCGGTTCCCCCTCCCGTGCGAGCCAGGCCCCCACTCGCCCGACGAGTTCCGGCGTATCGGTGCGGGTGCCGAGTTGGAACGTGACGTTCGTCGGGTTCGCGCAGGCCCGGATGGTGTCGGCCGTCGTCTCGCACATCAGCGCGCGGTCCCGCTTGTGTGATGCGAGGCTCCACTGGTCGTTCGCCTTGCCCTGGTCCTGTGCGGCCGCACTCCGCCAGTACATCGCCCGGCTGAGTTCGCCGGTGCTCAACCCGGCCAGGACGGTGGCGAGTGCAGTGAGGCCGATCGGTAGGCCGGCCCCCAGTTTCTCGAACAGCGACTTCTTCGGCTCGTCCGGCGGCGCGTCGGGCATGGTGTTGGTCCCGTGGGGCGAAGTCGGCATCAGTGTATCCGGCGAGCGAACCCGCCGTTGCGGACAGCCTCTGTAAAATGCCCTTTCCTCCCTCCGCCGTCACCGAGGCCCGCCGTGTCCGCCGACCCGACCCCGCCCGTCCCGCCCGCCGACCAGACCGAGCAAGCCGCCGTTCGGTTGGACAAGTTGAAGCAAATTGAAGCGCTCGGCGTGGACCCGTGGGGCCAGCGGTTCGACGGGCACACCCCGATTGCCGACGTGCGGGCGGTGACGCCCGAAGGGTTCGACGGTGGCACCCCCGGCCCGACGGTGCGGATCGCCGGCCGCGTGGTGGGCAAGCGGGACAAGGGGAAAATCTTCTTCCTCGACGTGTGGGACCAGACGGGCAAAATCCAGGTGATGCTCGGGGCGAAGCAGATCGGCGAACTCGGCTGGAAGTTGCTCAACTTGACCGACCTGGGCGACCTGATCGGCATCGAGGGCGAGTACGGCAAGACGAAGATGGGCGAGCCGACCATCCGTGCCGCCACGCTGACATACTTGACGAAGTCGCTCGAACCGCACCCGACGAGCTACTACGGCCTGGGCGATCAGGAGACGCGGCTGCGGAAGCGCTACCTGGACCTCATCTACACGCCGGGCACCCTCCGCCGGGCACACCAGCGGGTGAAGATTCTTCGCACCATCCGCAACCACCTGGATGCCCAAGGCTATCTGGAAGTGGAAACGCCGGTGTTGCAGGCGGTGGCGAGCGGGGCGGCGGCCCGCCCGTTCGACACCCACCACAACGCCCTCGACATCCCGCTCGTGCTGCGGATCGCCCTCGAACTGCCGCTCAAGCGGTTGCTCGTCGGCGGTATCGAGAAGGTGTACGAGCTGGGCCGCGTGTTCCGCAACGAGGGGATCAGCCACAAGCACAACCCCGAGTTCACCATGCTGGAGCTGTACTCCGCGTACGGCGACCTGTTCAGCATCATGGACCTGACCGAGAGCCTGATCGTGGCGTGCGTGGACGCCATCGGGCCGTCCTCGTTCGTCGAGCGGATCGAGAAGTACAAGGACGACAAGGGCGAGGAGAAGGAGCGAACCATCCGCATTCCTTCTTTCGAGGTGCTCGGGCCTCGGACGATCCCGTGGGGCGACAAGTCGGTGGCGTTCTCGCCGCCGTTCCAGCGGGCGAAGTACGGCGACCTGTTCCAGCAGCACGTCAGGTGCGACATGCAAGACCGCGCCGCGGTGAAGGCGAAGGCGGCGGAGTTCAAAGTGCCTGCGGTGCTGAAGGACGAGAAGGCCGGCACGAGCGTGGAGAAGGATCACGACGTGCTGGTGAACGACCTGTTCAGCGAAGTGGTTGAGCCGCACCTGGTCGGCCCAATGTTCGTGTACGACTACCCGGCGGCGATCTGCCCGCTCACCAAGCGGAAGCCGAGCGAGCCGAACATCGCCGAGCGGTTCGAGCTGTACGTCCACGGCATGGAGTTGGCGAACGCCTACACCGAGCTGAACGACCCGATCACGCAGGAGGCGACCTTCCGCAAACAGCTCGCCGGGCAGAGCGAAGAGGACAGCATGGCCAAGCTGGACGACGACTTCATCCGCGCGCTTCGGCATGGCATGCCGCCCGCCGGCGGCCTGGGCATCGGCATCGATCGGCTGGTGATGTTGCTGACGAACACCCCGACCATCCGCGACGTCATCCTCTTCCCCCTCCTCCGGCCGGAGGGGAAGTAGATGTCCGGGAGTGAAACCGGCGGGTCGCGGTGGGCCTTCTGGGCCGGGCTGGCTCTGGTGGCGGTGGCCGCGGTGGCGTCCGCCGCGTTCGTGTTCCAGCACCACGCCGCCCACGAGCGGGGGCTTTGGGTCAGCCCGACGAACGACCGGAACGCCAACTACCGATACTCCCTCCTGATGGTCGCCGACCTGCGGGCCGGTGACATCCCGCGTCTGGTCTCGGACTTCGACAAGGGGAGCATCGTGTGGCCGCCGCTGCACGGGCTGCTCCTCGCCCTACTCCTGCTGGTCGGCAACGGAGAACGGACACTGGTGGTGGTGCCCAGCCTGATCGGGTGGGTGGGTGCGGCCGTGTTCGCCTACCTGGCCGGCAACCGGTCGGTGCGGGCGTACGGCCCGCTCGCCGGGCTGGTGGCCGCCGCCCTTGTGCTGGGCAACCCGACGGCCCGCGGGTACGCGGCGGACTGCATGCTCGAGAGTCTGGGCGGGTGCCTGACGTTCGCCGTGCTGCACGCCTACCTGCGGTGGGAGCAGGACCGCACCGGCCGCTCGACGGCGTGGCTCGGTCTGGCCCTCACCCTGCTGTTCTTCGAAAAGTACAACTACTGGGTGCTCACGGTGCTGGCGTGCGGGGGCGCGCACCTGGTCATCCACCGCTGGGAGTGGTGGGCTATCGCCCGGCGGGCGTTCGCCGGCCGGCAGTGGAAGGCGTGGCTACTCGCCCAACTCCGTCACCCGCTCTCCTACGCCACCGCCATGGCCGGCGTGTTGTGCGTGGCCGTGGGGGTGTTCGGCGACTTCGACATGCGAGTCGGCGGGGTGGCGATCCCGGTTCGCGGGTTGAACACCCTCGTCACCATCACCTACGCCCTGGTCCTGCTCCGTCTGACCCTCTGGTGGTGGACGGGCGGGCGGCACGTCGTCCGCGAACTCATCGGCCCGCACCGCTACCCCCTCGCCTACTGGCACCTGACACCGGTGCTGGTGTGGTTCCTCATCCCCCTGCGGCTGCCCAAGTTCATCTGGTTTCTCAGCCCGGCGAACGCCCCCGCCGAGGACACGGGCGGGTTGAAAGAAGCGGCCGACTTCTACTGGCAGGTGTTCACCCACCATTTCGCGGTCGGCGAGCCGTTGTTGTGGAGCAGTCTCGTGCTGGCGGCGGTCGGCATGGCCAGCCTGATCGTTTACCGCCCCTTCCGCCAAGCCGGCTGGGTGGTGGTCGTGTACGCCGTGGTCACCACCGCTCTCACGCTGAAGCACCCGAACCATCAGCCGCGATACCTGTTCACCGCCGCCGCCGGGTTGTGGCTGGTGGCGGGAGTGGGTGGGGCGTGGGTGGCCTCGCTCGCCGCCCGTCGCCGCCAGTGGGCCGGATGGGCGGTCGCCGTGGTTGTGCTGGCGGCCGTCGGGGGGGGGGGGGCCCCGCACCTCGTCCGGCCTGACTCACCCGTCCCCCGCGGGGTGGGCGACGGGAGCGTGAGCCTCCGCGACCTGGGCGAACCGCTGTTAGCCGCTACCGCCGCCGACGAGCGGGTGGCGGTGTTCGGCTCGCACCCCACCAAGTTCTGGGTCGGCTGGGTGTGGCTGGAAGCTGGTCGATCCCCGGCCGCGCTTCAGGTGGACTACCGCGAGGCGGGGCCTTACGACCCGGCCACCGAGGACCAGCGCCCGGCCCTGTTCGCACGCTGGTGTGAGGTCACTCGCTGCACCGCGGTCGTGTTCATCGACACCGAACCCGGCAGCCCGCTGGCCGAGGAAACGGTCTCCACCGAGAGCCACACCGCCCTGCGGGAGTTGTTGCCGAAGCAGTCCACGTTCGTGCTTTCAGAGACGATCCCGGTGCCCGGCCGCGGCACGATGACCGTCTGGCGACGGCGACCACCCGCCGCACCGTGAGGCCGCCATGACCGACGAGGACGCCCTCATCGCCGGCATCCGCGAACACCCTCTCGACGACCTGCGGCGGCTGGTGTACGCCGACTGGCTGGACGAGCGGGGCCGAGCGTGCGAAGCAGAATACCTGCGGCTGGTGGCGGCACTGGCCGCACCGGGAACAGCGGTAGATGTCGAACACCCGCACGCCGTCCGGCTGGTGGAACTGACCAACACCCTCGAACCCGCCTGGCGGGAGTCGGTCGGCTCGCGGTTCGACCTGTGGTTCGACGGGTACGAACTCCCGCAGAAGATCAATGTGATCCGGCGCGTCCGAGATGTGAGCGGCTGCGGACTTGCCGAGGCTTTGGAGTTCAGCAAGTCCTTGCCGAAGGTACTGCCCGAAGTGACCACGTTCGATGAGGCGGTGGCGGCGTTCGCCCTCTTCAACGGGCTGACCGTCCGCCAGAGGATCGTGCCGACCACTTCGGCAGGTGCGTCCCGGTTGCGACCTCGGAACGTGGTTCTCGAATGGGAGTCGTGGATGCTGGACGGGGTGCCGATGTGCTCGCCCGAGCACGTGCGTGCCGCTCTGGGGCACATGCGGCGAATCCTGACAGCCGATCCCGAATTGGCTGAGCGGGCAGCTGATGTCCCGGAGTCGCTTGAAACAGGGGCGACCAAATTCAGCCTGATGATTGGCAATACCCGCTCTCACCGCGACTGGGAGGTCTGGAGCCAGCGGTTGTTTCAAACTCGCACGCTGCACGGTCGGCATGTCGATCCGCCGTTCTACGGCACACTCCGCGTCAAAATCGGAGACTACTCGCTGGACGCGACAGGCCGTAAGCCGCGTCCCCGGTTGACCTTCCCGAACAAGCCAGCCTGTGTCCTTCTTGGGGGTTACCACAC
>JANNDF010000004.1:0-1679 GCA_031387445.1 Planctomycetia bacterium | reverse complement strand
CGTGGGCGGGTCGGGAGCATGCACCCGGCGACCGATCCGACGGCGGTATGGCCATGAGCGAGGCAAGTGACCCACTAGGTGGCGACGACCGACCAGGCCGAGACGGACCGGTACTGGGACGCGGTCGTCGGCAACGGCGGTCAGGAGAGCGCGTGCGGCTGGTGCAAGGACAAATGGGGGCTGTCCTGGCAGATCACGCCGGTCGATTTGACGAAGGCTTTCACCAACTCCGACCTGGCCGTCGCCAGGCGGGCGTTCGAAGCGATGATGATGCAGAAGATCGATATCGCCGCCATCGAGGCCGCTGTCCGCGGTTGACGGCGGGTCGGTCCAGGCAGGGGACCAAACTGTCGCGATCATGCACCCTCGCCCAACACCCCCGCTGCCAATCGGCATTCGGCGTTTCGTTACCCATGTGGGCGGCGGGTGAGTTATAATTCCGGGACCGTCTCCCGCCCCCGTGCCGCATGAAGTTGCTCCGGTCGCTCGACCTCCTGCTCCGGTCACCCGTTCACTCGTGGGTTCAGGCGGGTTTCACCGCCCTGCTGATGGCGTCGGTCGTTGCGCTGGAAGTGATCGGCCGGCGGGCCACGTCCGACGTTCAAGACAGCCTGTACTCCCTCGTACTGCTCGGCATGGTCGGGGCCACCGCCTTGTGGCACCGTCGCCGCCCGCTCGCCTGGGTGAGCTGGCTGCTCGTCCGCGGCGGGCGGCTGATCAAACTGCTCAAGAACGTCCGCGCCGCCCACGGCATCGACTTCCGCGGCACGCCCCCGCTGCCGCCCCGCCTGCCGTTCAGCCTGTGGGCCAGCGGGTTCCTCGCCGTCGCCCTCGCCGTCGCCGGGGCGGTCGGGTGGGAGTTCGCCCCCGGCGGGTGGCGGCTGGTCGGCGTGTACACGTCTTACGTTTTGTACCTCGTCGGTGTCACTCTGGTGTGGGTGTTCCTGCTCGGCGCCCTCATGGCCGGGCTGTTCCTGCCCATGCTCCTGCTCGACCGCCGGCTGGCCGACACGTTCGCCGACAACGACCGCCGGCTGGTGGTGTTCTTCACCGCGCTGGCGTACCTGTTCGTCATCGTCGGGGCGGCCGCGTTCGTGCCGGTGATCGTGCCGCTGGCCGTGTGCCTGGGCGGTCTGGGGGTGGCGGCGTGGTGGGGGGCGAAACCGCACCTGAGCGACATCGCCGTGCTGTGGCGGAACAACCGCACGCAGACGGTCTTCTCCGTCCCCATTCACCGGGTGGTGGCCACGCTCACCGTGCTGGTGACGCTGTGTGTGATTGCGGTGGTGGTGAACGCCCGCGGCGGGCGGCTGTTCGGGCAGGTGGAAGGGAACGACCCGACGCCGCTGACGGCCAGCCTGGCCGGGCTGGTGGCGTGGACGCTGCCGGGGTTGCTGGTGCTGCTAGTGGTGCGGGTGCGAGACAAGCAACAGGCCGACCCCGCCAACCGCACGCCGATGACCGTGTACGTGCGGAACAAGCTCTCCCCCGAGGCCGGCGCGAAGGTGAAGGCCACGTTGAAGGGCTGGGGCTGGACGGTGCGTGACGGCTTGGACAAGGCCGAACCGGACGACATCCACATCCAGATCGTGCACCCGGAACTGTCCGAGGCGACCGAATTCGATCCGATCTGGCCTCTGAAGGTGACGCCGGCCGACCTGGACAACCCGCTGGTGAAG
>JANNDF010001209.1:0-2660 GCA_031387445.1 Planctomycetia bacterium | reverse complement strand
GCCGTTCTGGTTGTTGCCGTTCTGGCCCTGGTTGACGGGCGGGCGAATGGGTCCGGGTGCGGGGGGCGGGGGCAGGAAGCCGTTCCCGCGGAAGCGGCCGTCCAGGCCGGGCAGGCCGGGGTTCTGGGCGTGCGCCGGGTGGCTGAGCACCGGCACCAGGGCGAGCAGGCCGAGCAGGCCGGCGGCGGCGCCCAGGTAGCGTACGAGCTTGCGGAACATGAGCAGCGGCCTCAGGAGAAGAAGGCAGGAACGGAAAGAAGGAACGCCGGCGGTGATCCGATCAGGTCTCCGCCAATGATAACATCTTGCCGGCCGCAATGGTACGCGGCACTGATCTAATGGAACGACTCGGGGCGACCTCGCTTGCGCGAATTTTGCGCCAGTGCCGGTTGGGGCGACCGACCAGAAGGTTGCCAAGATCGCCACCGCATGCCCGGCCCCGTCACCGTAGGTCATTTCCGCCGAAACTCGATACCGTGAAAGACGATACGCAGGCCACCCCTGTCGTCAATCACTTCGAGCCACCTCTCTTCGAACAGCCCGCCGGTCGCCCGGTAGGTGTTCCCTTGCCAGTGTTCGAGCGGCACTTTGAACGTACTGAACCGCCATTCCGGCTTCTCACCCAGCACCAATTCTGCTTCGCCGTAAAGAGTGGAAACGTACTTTCCGGACAATTCGTTGGTCGGGCGTGTGGGAGGTTCGTCCGGTTTTCGTGATTTCGCTGCCGCGGCCCGCTCCGCCTTCTTGTCCGCCACTTCCAGTTCGTCGATCTTCCGGAACGCCGAGTTCCAGTCGTTCGGCCGTTCGGCCGCTTTCGCGGTCAGCAGGTCGATCAGTGTGTTTCCGACCGCCAGGTTCAACTTCGTCTGGTTGCGGTTGGCGAAGACGGCGAACCCGGCCTTGTGTTCGGGCAGCAGCACGGCCAGCACGCGAAACCCGTCGACCAGCCCGCCATGGGCAATCACCAGTTCGCCGCGGTACTCGTACACCACCCAGCCCATCGCGTAGGTCATGTGCCGCACGCCCGGGTGCAGGCGTTTGGCCGACCCTTCAAGCCGGATCGGCGTGTGCGGCTGCTTCGTCTCGCCCAGTTGTTTCGCCGACACCACCTGTTCGGTGCCCACCTTGCCGTCGTTCAGGTGGAACAGCAGCCAGCGGGCGTAATCGCGCGGGGTGGTGAAGAGCGACCCGGCCGGGTTCGGCTCGGTCATCTCGTACTCGGGGATCGGCTCGACCCCCTTCCCGTCCGGCGTGCCCGTGTACCCGCTCGCCCGGTCGCCGAACTGCGTCGCCTGTTTGGTGGTGAACGCCACCGCTTTCATGCCGAGTGGCCCGGTGAGTTTGTTCCTCACCAACTCGTCCCACCCGGACCCGTAGCGGTTCTCCGCCGCCCGGCCCGCCGCAAGGACGGTAACGCTACTGTACTGGTAGCCGCCGCGGAACGGAAGCGATAACGGGATTTCGGGAATCCGCCGGACGGTCTCGTCCAGATCCCAGGGGGCGCGATACCAGAGCAGGTCGTGCGAGCCGAGGCCGGTGCGGTGGCTCAGCAGGTCGCGGACGCTCACCAGCTTGTCGGCCGCCTCGTCGGACAACCGGAACGCGGGCAGGTGCCGCCGCACCGAGTCGTCCCAGTCCATTTTGCCGTCGTCCACCAGGGCGGCGATGGCGGCCGAGGTGAACGCCTTCGTGCACGAGGCGAGCGGGAAGAGGGTGTCCGGCGAGACGGGTTCGGCCTTCGTGCCGTCAGTCGCCCGCACGCGGTCGCCGTACCCCTTCAGGTGAATCACCTCGCCGTTCCGCACCACCACCACCGCCACGCCTGGCACGCCGAAGGTCTTGCGGGCATCCTCGACGTCAGCGTCCGCACTCTTGCCGAATGCGACCGGATCGAACGGCGGCGGTTCGGCCGCCGTCGCCCTTGCCCAAACCGCCAGCCAGCCGACCAGCGTTGCCAGCCATACCCGCCCCCCGCGGTCGCACATGTCGCCTCCGTTTGCCGGCCCCGGTCGTGCCTACCCAGACGCCCGCCGGCCGGGGGTGTTGGCGGAAAAAAGCCTGTACCGGCAGCCGATTTCGGGCGGGAAACGCTTGACCCGTCTGGGCATCACGGTATGACCGCCGCCACTACTCGCACAGACCTGGCACGGCCCGACGTGTGGACCGGCCGGAGTGCCTGCTCGTTCGGGCGGACTCGCCGCGGGGTTGGGGAGCCTCGCGGTGCGGTGTGATGCCTGGCGGGCGTTTTGGGGGGACGCGGCTTATGCGCAGCAATCGGTATCAAGCAGTGGCCATCCTGCTGGCCGTCCTCGGAGGGACGACGCCGGTACTGGCCCAGGGGCTGTTCGGCGGCGGGTCCGTCGGGCCGAACGGCGGGTTCGGCCACTCCAGCGGGTCCGGCGGCGGGGGCGACGGCCTCCAGGACGCCGGCGGGGTGCCAGGTCAGGACAAGAACCTGAACTACTTCACCACCCCGCTGGGGAACCCGGCCAAACAAGGGCCGTTCGTGTACGCGGACATCGTGTACTTCACCCAGACGTGGGCGCTGGGCACTCAGGTGGTGGCGGTGCGGGGCCTCCGCGACACCACGGGGGTGGTCACCGGGACGCCGGGCACGCTCATCGGGAGCGGCGAGACGGCCCTGACGACCGGCCAGTTCG
>JANNDF010001125.1:0-17734 GCA_031387445.1 Planctomycetia bacterium | reverse complement strand
GCCGGCGTCAGTCGGTCGGTCGGGTGGAGCAACCCACACGCGGCCGGCTGACGCCGGCGGTTCCAGTTCCTATTTCGGCTTCGGCTGGCTCCCTGGCGCCAGGCGTTTGATCATCCGCCGGAAGTGGCTCCGCCGTTTCGGGTCGTCGTGTTCGTCCTCGATATCCCCGACGATCTCCTCGAGCACGTCTTCGAGTGTCAAGATGCCGAGGACCGTGTTCCCGTCCTTCACCACCGCCATCGGCCGGTGACTCTTCTTGAACCGGCTGAGAGTGCGAGACACCGACTCGTCGGGCGGCACGAACTGGGCGTCGTACAGGGCGTCGGCCAGGATGACCGCCCCCCGCACGCTGAACAGGAAGAAGAGGTCCTTCGTGTTCACCACGCCCACGATGTTGTCCTTGCTGCCGTCGTACACCGGCATCCGCGTGTGCGCCCCGTCCCGTACCGCTTCGAGAATCTTCTCCGGCGGGGTGCGGAGTTCCAGTGCCGACACTTTCTCCCAGGGCACCATCACCTCCGTCACCTTCTTGTTCGAGAGGGCGAACACGTTCATCACGTAGTCGGCCGCGTCCGGCTCGAGCAGCCCGGCCTCCTCGGTGTCCTCGACGAGCAACTTCAGCTCGTCCACGGTGTAAATTTCGCCGTGCGAGTCGGTGGACTTGTACCCGAACAGCCGCAGGAAGAGCGAGCTGGAGCCGTTCATCAGGCGGATGACGGGTTTGGTGCAGATGGCGAACACGTTCAGCGGCCCGGCCGTCCACAGGCCGATCTTCTCGTTGCTTTGCAAGGCGGCGATCTTCGGCATCTGTTCGCCGAACACGACGTGCATGTAGGTGATGAGCGACAGGGTGAGCAGCACGGACGTGGTGTGCTTGACGGTGCCGTTCAACTCCACCTGCACCAACCCGAAGAGCAGGTCAATCAGGTTGTGCAGGGCCGGTTCGGACACGAACCCGAGGGCCAGGCTGGCGACGGTGATGCCCAGTTGAGCCGCCCCCACGCTGCGGTCCAGGTCGGTGACGGCGGCGAGCAACCGCTTCGCCCCCTTCACCCCCTGGTTGACCATCTCTTCCACCCGCGTGCGGCGGACGGCCACCAGAGAGAATTCGGCCGCCACGAAGTACCCGTTGATGGCGATCAGGATGGGGATGAGGAGCAGGCCGACCCAGACGGGCAGGTCGGAGGAGGTTTCGGCGGCGAACAGGGCAGACATCGCGGGGGGATGGCCTCGGCGGGGAAGTGTCCGGGGTCATGATAGCGGATTTCCCCCCGTTACCGGCTGGCAGCGGTGCCCCGTTCGGCGCACGCCTGGGCGAACGTGCGCAGCTCGCGGAGCGAACACGCCTTGTACTTGCTCGGCCCAATCACCATGTACACCCGCATCGGGCTGTCCGGGTTGCGGGGGTTGTCGAGCGCCTGACGTAAGTAAATGGTGCCCCGGCGGCCGTCCTTGTACCGCACGCGGATTTCGCCCAGGAACGACGTGGCCGGCCAGTCTTTCGGGTCGGCCGGCTGTGCGTCACGCAACGGCTGGAAGATCACGTCGAAGTCGGGGCGGATCAGGTTCACCGGGCCGATGTCCGGGTCGTGCTGGGCCGGCGTGTTCTCGTCGGCCGACAGGGTCTCGCCCGGCAGCGGGTCGGGGCGGTTTTGCGGCCCGCGGACCAGGTTCAGCATTTGCAGCCGCACGCCCTCCAGTTCCGCCGGCTTGAGCTCGTCCACCGACGCGAACGAGGATTGTTCTAGCCACAGGAACATGGCGGCGAACACCAGCAGGGGCACGGTGACGAACACGGCTGCGAGGATGAGCAGCACGGCCACGTTGATCTTCTTGGGCGTGGGCGGGCTGGGGGCGGGCGGCGGGTCGTTGCGGGTCATTCTTGCTCCGGAATCAATGTCGTTACGGGTCGAGAAGTGTCCCTTGTCATCGCCGGGAGCTTGCGACCGGTGCACCAGCTCCCGGTCGCAAACTCCCGGCGATGACAGGTGGCAGGTCGGCTTGAACTCCCCGTCCTGTCCCAATCATCTAACAGCCAGGAGCGGGAATCGAGTAGCCCTGTCGTCGCACCTATACTAACCGCTGCTCCCGCAAAGACTGCAACGCCCAGAGGCCGTGCCGTGCAATCCATCGTCGTCACCCCGCCGTTGCACTTGCCGAACTTGTCGATGATCCCGTCCCCGAACGCCGACCTGCTCCGCGAGCTGATCGAGGTGCAGCGGGAGCAACTGATGGTGCTACGGGCGCAACAGGCGGCGATGGAC
Organism: Planctomycetia bacterium; assembly: GCA_031387445.1. Taxonomy (GTDB): domain Bacteria; phylum Planctomycetota; class Planctomycetia; order Gemmatales; family Gemmataceae; genus JALHQU01. Next base: position 15,470 of record JANNDF010001125.1, on the reverse strand, counting down.
GAGCGCGCCCGCTGGCGGGGAATGCACGCCCGCCACGCCGAAGACTTCCCGCACCTGCCCGGCGAGTGCCGCACGGTGCTGCCGCTGGTCGAGAAGGCGTACTTGACCGCGGTGGCCGAATTGACCGCCGAACTGTCCGACCCGGACGCCGACCTGACCGAGTTCCGGGTGACCGAGCTGCTCGACCGGCAGGTGCCGCGGCTGGGGCAGTTGTGGTCGGTGCTCACGCAGGTGAGCCAACTGGCCGCCGTCAACCCGGTGGAACCCCGCTGATGATTGACCCCACCCCCGCCGCCCACGCTCCGCGCGGACGACGCCCCTCCCCAACGGGGAGGGGTGGGGGTGACAGGTGTGACGGTGAGCGGGTCGAACCAACAGCCCCACCCCTCCCCGTTGGGGAGGGGGCGCCGGGGCGAACGCAGTGAACCCGGCGGGGGTGGGGTGCGATCAGCCCCGAGTGCTCCCCGCACAATGTCCCCTCAATGCTTTCCGAAGGACTCCCCGTGCCGCGGGAACCGCACACGCCGCCCGTCACCATTCCGCCGGCGGAGCTGGCCCGGATCAAGGAACTGTACCTGGCCGGGAGGTACCGCGCCGCCCACGACGCTGGCGTGGTGTTCGGGCCGCTCCGCGGGTGGGCGGGGCCGGCCGCCCGCCTGATCGCCGGCCGGTTGGCCATGCAACTGGGCGACCCGCAATTGGGCCGGCGGCTGCACGCCGTCGCCTTCCGCGAAAGCCCCGCCTACCCGGAGGCGGTGTACTACATGGCCCGCTACCGGCTGGAGCGGTTCGGGCCGTTCGGCTGTTGGCGGTTCATGCAGGCCCACACGGATTGGAGCGAGGCGTCGCCCGAACTGCGGGCCGACTGGTTCGCCCTGAGCGCCTTCGTCGCCGCCCGGTTCCGCGACTTCGACCGCGCCGACAAGTTCCTCGTCCAGTCCGAAACCGTTTGCCCGGATCGCCCGTGGCACCACGTCGAGCGGTCGAGCGTCCTCGAACAGCAGGACTTGCTCGACGAAGCGCTGAACGCCGCCCGCAAGGCCCACGCCCTGCACCCGTGGTTCCGCCCGGCGGTGCAGGCCATCGGGCACCTGCTCGTGCGGAAGACGAAGGAGGCCGAAGCGCTCGAGTTCCTGACCGACGCCGCCGGACGCATCGAGAGCGGGCTGGTGATGGCGCAACTCGCCGCGTTGCAGTCCGACCTGAAGCAGTACGCCGACGCCGTCCGCTCGCTCGACCGCTTCGCCGACCTGTCGCCGCTCATGTCGAAAGACGTGACCGAGTGGCTGGCCGCACGCCGCAGTGACCTGGCCTACCACCTGGGCGACTACCCCGAAGCTGTGGCCCAGGCGAAGAAGGTGCCCGACGACGACAAGTTCTACCCGCGGTTCGCGGCCCGCCTGGAAGGGCACACGCCGACCGCGGACGACCGGCGGATCCTCGACATCGAACTGACGGTGACCGGCACCCCGCCTTCTCCGGCCGAACTGCTCGCCTGTTTCTGGGGCGAGACGCTGCCGACGGGTGAGGCCACGTCGCCGTCCACCGACGGCATCCCCGACCCCGGCGACCGTCGGCGGTTCGAGAAAGCCGGCTGGGTGTGCCGCGAGTTCACCCTCTCGCTGCCCGCCGCGGCCGGCCTGATCCGCCACGGGGTGCCGTTCGTCGCCACGCTGTTCGAAATGGGGTTCGGGCAACCGCGGGTGGTGGCCGGGTTCGACGTGGCCCGCGAGTCGCTGTTCCTGGCCGAGCCGGGCGAGCGGCGGCCGGTCGAAGCGCCGATGAGTCTGGTGACGGAACGGTTCGCCGCCACCGGCCCGCGGTGCCTGGTGGCCGTGCCCGCCGCCCACGCCGACAGGTTGTCCGGGCTGACCCTGCCCGACGCCGCGCCGCACGACCGCCTGTTCGCCCTCACGTCGGCCGCCGAAGACGCCCGCCTGTCGGACGCGAAGCAGGAGCTTCAACGGCTGACGGCCGACCACCCCGGACACCTGGTCACGAAGTTGGCGGCGCTGGCGTGGGCGCGGGCGACCGCCCACCCGCTCCTCACCCTCGACGCGGTGAACGCCCTCCTGGCCGACCACCCGCACGACACCACGTTCGTGCTGGTGAAGGCGAACGCCCTCCGCGAACGCGGGCGGGTGGACGAGCGAACCGCCTTGCTGAAGGCCCAGGCCGACCGCGACGAGGCCGACCCGGTGGTGGTGCAAACCTATGCCCAGACGGTGCTCTCCCACCCGCGGGAGCAGTCGGAAATCGACCGCCTGCTGCGGCGGTCGATCCGCCTCCGCCCGCACGCCCCGGCCGGGTACTTCCTGCTGAGTGCCCACCGCTGGGAACACCAGCAGTTCGCCGAGTCGGTGGAGTTGCACCGCGTGGCCTGCTGCCTGGACGACCGCGAGGAGCAGTTCGCCGAAGCCTATGTGAGGGTGGCCCGCACCACCGGCCAACTGCCCGACGCCATCCGGCTGTTGCAACAGCGGGTGCGTCGTGCCGACAGTCCGGCGCCGGCGGCCGTGCGGTCGCTGTACCACGGGCTGATCGACCGCGGCGAACCCGACTTCGCCTGGACCGCACTCGACAAGGCGATCGAGAAGCTGAGTAGCCGCGAGCCCGTGGCGAGCGCGTCCGGGGGTGTCACGCACGCCACCGGCGCGCGGCTACGGGGTGAGAGCGCGGGCAAGGCGGCCGAACTCCGCCTGTTCAAGGCGGAACTGCTGGCGAACCACGGGCGGTACGACGAGGCCGAAGGCCAGTTGACCGCGGCGAAGTCGGCCAGCCCGAAGGTCGCGTGGCTGCGGACGGCGGCCAGGATCGCCCGCATCCGTCCGGACTTTCGCGCCGCCCTCGCCTTCCTGAAAGACGTCCTGAGCGAAGAGCCCCTCAATCAGGAAGCCCAGCGGCTGTACGCCGGGCTGATGCAAGACGCCGTCGGCCGGGATGCCGCCCGCGACCACCTGAACGACCTGTGCGGCCGGTTCCCCGACTTCTACCCGGCCTTGCGGCTGCGGGCGGAGGCGTTCACCCCGGACCCGGTCGCGGCCGCCGAGCCTGCCATCCGGCAGATGCTGGAGGTGTGCCCGTCGGACGCCTGGGCGTACCGGCAACTGGCACTGGTGCTGGGCGACCGCCGGCGGCTGAGCGAGGCGGAAACGGCCATCGAGCGGTCGGCGGTGTTCGAGCCGGACCACCCGTCGTACTTCGCGGTGAAGGCGAACGTCCTCCGCCGGGCCGACCGCACCGACGAGGCGACGGCCGCCTTCCGCGCCGGGTTGGAGCGGTACATCGACCACGAGTTGGCAATTGCCGAGTTGGTCCGCACGGCCCGCGGCGCGAAGGAGAAGCAGGCCGCAATGCGGTTCGTACTCGACCAACTGCACGCCCAGCCGACGAACGGGGAAGGGCTGTTGGCGTACCGCGATCAGGCGATGCAGTTGGTGGCCGACCCGGACGACCTGGACCACCTGTTCGCCGAGTTGGAGCAGTTCCTCGAGGAGCGGCCCGACCTGTGGCAGGCGTGGTCGCTGGTGGTTCAGCAGATGTTGCAGATGCAGCGGACGGAGGAGGGGTACGCGCTGGCGAAGGACGCCGTCGTCCGCTTCCCGCTGCTCGCCCGCCTGTGGATGGACCTGGCCGAGGCGTGCCGGATGACCAACCGCCAGGAGGAGCGGATCGAGGCCGTCCGCACCGCGCTGAAGTGCGCCCCAGGGTGGACGCCGGCCGCCCGCGAGTTGTCCGAATCGCTCGCCGACCAGGAGGAATTCGAGGAGGCGGTGAGCGTCCTTCAGGCGAACCTGGTGCGGGCGTCGATGGACCCGCTCGCGTACGGGTTCCTGGCCGAGCGGCTGTGGAACTCGGACCGCGGCGAGGAGGCCATCACGCACGCCGAGGCGGGGGTGCGGCACGAGCCGGGGTACGACTGGGCGTGGCAGGCGGTGGCGAACTGGGGCGAACGGCTCGAACGCCCGGACGCCGCCCTCGACCTCGCCCGCAGCCTGGCCGAGGACCGCGCCGGCGACAGCCGCGTGTTCATGAAACTGGCCCGTTATCTGTACCGCTTCGACCAGTCCGACGAGGCGCTGGCGGCACTGGATCGCGCCATCGCGCTCGACCCGAAGAACCCCGAACCGCACGACCTGAAGGCCGAACGGCTGGCCGACGTGGGCCGGTACGACGAGGCGGCGGCCGCCGCCAACCCGCCGCAACTGGCCGACGACGTGCCGCTCATCCTGCAAGGGCGGGCGGCGTGGGTGGAGGGGCGGCGGGGCAACTTCGCCGGTGCCATCCCCATGATGCAAGCGCTGGTGTCGGTCGATCCGGGGTACTACTGGGGGTGGTCGCAACTGGCCGAGTGGTACAACCAGACGGGCAAGTCCGAGGCGTACCTGGAGGCGGCCGAGGAGTTGATCAAACTGCGGCCCGACCACCCGACGCCTCTCACCATGCGGGGCGAAGCGCGGCTGCAAACCGACGACCGCGAGGGGGGCAAGGCCGACCTGCGGGAAGCCCTGCGGCTCGCCCCCGGGTACTCGCCGGCCGCCGCCATCCTGTTCGACGCCTGCCTGGAAGACGACGAGTTGAAGGACGCCCGCACCGCCCTGTCGGTGTTGCAGGAGCACATGACCGGGCCGGAAGTGCTGGTGAAGCAGCTCGACTTCGCCATCCACACCGACGACCCCGAGGGGGCGGCCCGCACCTTCCACGAGCTGTGCGTGACCGACGGCGAAGGCCCGCCCACCTCCATGCAGCAGGCGTTGAGCGAGATGAAGGAGGCGGAGTTGGAAGGGCGGGCGATCGACGCGATGGCCGAGGCGTGGCGGAGCGGGGAGAAGTTCAACCCGTGGGCCGGACTGTTCTGGCTGGACACGCCGGCCGGCGAGGGCGGCACGACCGCCGACCGCCTGGCCGCGTGCGACGCCGTCATCCGCGAGTACCCGCGGTTCACCGCCGCCCACGACCGCAAGGCCGAACACCTGGCCCGCGCCGGCCGGTTCGACGACGCCCGCGCCGCCTGCGCCCCGCCCGCCTTCAGTCCGACGCCCATCACCCTCCGCGGCCGCGCCGCCTGGGTGGAAGGGCAGCGGGGGGAGAAGGAGGCCGCCATCCGCCTGATGACCGACTGCCTGAGCGAAGACCCGGAGTACGTGTGGGGGTGGCGGCAACTGGCCCACTGGTACGACGAACTCGGCCGCCCGCGTGACTGCCTGGACGCGGCCGACCACCTGGTGCGGCTGGTGCCACACGACGCCTACGCCTACGTCGTTCGCGGCGAGGCCAAGCGACTCCTGGGCGACCACCGCGGGGCGAAAGACGACTACCAGAGGGCGTTCGAACTCGACCCCGAGTTCGACTTCGCCGGCCACCAACTGATGGCCGAGCAACTCGACTTGGACGACCTGACAGGCGCCGGCAAGACGCTGGCCGCCATGCGGGAGCACGCCGACGGGCCGCTCCTGCACCTGCGGACGGTGCAACTGGCCGCCCGCCAGAAGAACCTGCAACAGGCGAAGGCCGCACTGCGGGCGATGGCCGCCGACCCGACCGTCAGCCGCAAGATGATCGACGACGCGACGAAGGCGTTCGACGAGCAGAGCTGGACGACCGAGGCCGACCAGGAGTTGAGTACCGCCGTGGCGGGCGACTCGCCGACGGCGGCGGTGGCCGCGGTGTGGGCCGAACGGCAGATCGCGGCCGGCCGCGGGTGGCAGGTGGCCGACCAACTCCGCGGACTGGCGGACCGTCACCCGGTTGCCGGCCGCGAGGCGGTGCTCACCTACGCCGGCGAGATGGCCAAGCACGCCGACACCAGGGCGGCCGTGGCCACGGTGCAGCGGTTCGCCGAGTTGGTTCGCTCGAATGATGCCAGTTGGGCGAGGGCTGGGGCGGTGCTGGCCGGAACTCGCGAGTGGGGGTTGACCGCCGCGTGGCAGGCCGACTGGGAAGATCGCGAGGAGTGCGAGCCGTGGGCGCTCGGCCCACTGGCCGCCGCCCGCCGGGCGACCGGCGACGACCCCGCCGCCCGCGAGGTGTTGCTGGCTGCCGAAGAGATGGCCGACGACGCGGGCGACCCGTTGCCGCCGGACATGGCCGCGTGGCTGGCCCTCGACGCCGCTCTGAGCGGCGACGTGGGAGACGCCGGCAAGCGGTTGGAAGCGTTGTCGCCGACCGGCCTGTCGGACCCGGTCGCGCTGGTGCGGGCGCTGGCCGCGACGGTGGTGAGCGTGCGAACCGCCGCCGACAAGGGGAAGGCGTTCGCCGAGGCGAAAGCGGACCTGAAGGCGGCCGCGGCCGCGTGTCCGAAGGGCGACCTGCCGGCGGGCATCGGGCGGGTGTTCCAGCGGGTGGTGAGCGAGGTGGTGAGCGCCGCCGGCGGACTGCCCGCGAAGGCGTGGGGCTGGTGGCAGAAGGTGTACCCGCTGGTGAAAGAGCGGGGGTAATCGAATCGGGCGAGCCGTGCCCCGTAAGGGGCCGGGTTGCTTGTTCACCCGGCCCCTTACGGGGCACGGCTCGCCTTCAACTCACCAACGCCTGTCATCTCGGCAAGTCTTCAGTTACGATGGTGTTGTTCGCTTCACGTCTTCGGGGTTCGCCATGTTCACCCGCTCTCGCGTCCTGCTGCTCGCGTCGGTGGCCGCCCTCGGTGGGTTGCTGTGGGTCGGGTCGAAACAGTTCGCCCCGCCGCCCGCGGCGGGCGACGAGTTCACCGTCTCCGGCCCGTTCACCCACGGCAACCTGACCGTCTTCCTGCTGCACGGCCCGGACGCCGAACGATCTCGCCCGGTGTTGGGGTTGGACGAAGCCCTGGCCCGCAAGTGTGCCGTCGTCCACGAGACCGGCAGCGTGAACGAGTTGGCCGTCGAGAACACGTCCGAGGAGGACGACTTGCTGCTGCTCAGCGGGGACATCGTGAAGGGCGGGCGGCAGGACCGCGTGCTGCAAGCGACGATGATCCTGCCGCCGAAGTCGGGCAAGGTGCCTGTGCGGTCGTTCTGCGTGGAGCAGTCGCGGTGGCGGAAGCGCGGCAGCGAGGACGACACACGGTTCGCCGGCAACCCCGGACAGATCGGCGGGAATGAGTTGAAAAAGGCGGTGCAATTGGCCGGCAACCAGAGCGAGGTGTGGGCGAACGTGCGGGCGCAACAAGCGGCGCTCACGAAGAACGTCGGTACGACGGTGAACAACGCGGACTCGCCGACCAGCCTGCAACTGGCGCTGGAGAACGACCAACTTCAGGCGGAGGTGGCGAAGTTCCGCGACTCGATCACGGCGCAGGTGGGCACTCCGGCGGGCGTGGTCGGGTTCGTGACGGTGGTGAACGGTCAGGTGACGGGGGCCGAGGCGTTCGGCTCGCACGCGATCTTCCGCAAGGCGTGGTCGAAGGCGGTGTCCGCCGCCGCAGTGGAAGCTGTCGCCGCGAGAGAGAACCGCACCTTCACCGAGATGACGACTGGCGGAGTGCGGACGTTCTTGGCGCGGGCTGGGGAAGAAGCACGGCAGTCGAGCGATCTCGAAGCGCAGGCAGAGAAGACCCGGGCCACAGGCTATATCGCCGGAGCCACCCGCGAGACCGCCGTCTTCTTTGTTAACCCTGCGGAGCCGATTGGTGCTCCGGATGGTGTAGTGACGGGGCGTATCGACTCGCTTCGGCCATACGACAGCCAAGTCGCGTCGCCGACACCACTCAACCCGTCCGACCCGACGCGGCTGTACGCGCGAAACGTGCGGCACAACGGGCCGGATAACTTCGATCAGGGCAACATCATCGATTTCGATCCACAGTGGGTGACTCAAACCGGCGGACTGAGACGGGGCAACTCGTTTCCCGACGGGTCCACCGCCCAACAGAAGGGTCCGCCAGCCAACACCGCCGTCGTGGAGTACCGCGAGAAGGGCAATGGGGCGGTCATCCACAAGAGCTTCCTGCCGAGGTGACCAACCAGAGCCGACCCCGCCAGGGGTCGGGTTGATTCGCACCCGACCCCTGGCGGGGTCGGCTCCGGTCGCTCACTCTCCCGGCTCGCCAACACCTTCCCCCCCCCAATACGCCGGCAGTTCCGCTACCCAGGTCATCGCTTCCTTCGTGAACGGGTGCGTCAGCGTCAGTTGCCGGGCGTGCAGCGCAATCACCCGTTCGCGGGGTAGCTCCGCCGGCGGGCCGAACGGCCGTTGGGAACCATACTTCTCATCCCCGAGCACTGGGTGTCCGCGGCTGGCACACTGCACCCGCAGTTGGTGCATCCGCCCGGTGAGCGGCGACAACTCCACGACCGTCGCACCGTCCACTCGTCGCAACACCCTGTAGCCGAGCATCGCCAACTTCGCCCCCGGTTCGCCCTCTTTTCCCACCACCGTCTCGGCCACCTCCGCCTTCTTCACCAGCCAGTCCGACCACACCCCCGCGTCGGGCGTCACTTCGCCGGTCACCACTGCCCAGTACACCTTCTTCGTGGTGTGTTCCGCAAACTGGGCGTGAACCCGCTGGGCCGCCTTCGTGTTCCGGGCGAAGCAGACCACCCCGCTCACGGCTCGGTCCAACCGGTGCGGCACACCGAGATAGACCCCCGCCGGCTTCTGGTATTTCCGTTTGATGTACTCCTTCACTGTCGCTTCCAGGCTGGGGACGATGGGCGGGGCCTGCGTCAGTAGCGGGGCCGGCTTATTCACCACAATCAGGTGGTGATCTTCGAACAGGATGCGTGCCGGGTCGAGTGTGGAAGGGTCGGGAATGATGCCGTTCATGGTAAATTGGCCACGACTCTGCGGGGTGTGACGGGTGCTCGCCGTCGGATTCTTACGGGTTCCGTCGGACTCTTCTGCATGCCCGACAGAGTGCGCTAGAATCGGGAGAATCGCGCTCACTCCTGTCTCGTGTCGGCACGGCGTTTTCATCGCACTGCTCAAGACTCTCACCCCGGACAAAAACCGGGTGGAGATTCCTGACTGTTTGGTCGGATCGCCGCCCACTCCGGATCGATTTCTGTTCTAGGAAGGTGACAGCCCGTGTGTCCGCCGTCCGAACGGAGTGATCGCCATGCTACCCCTCGCTCTCCTCGCGGCCACCGCCGCTGCGACAGCCGGTGTGGTCATGACCCAGAAACCGGGCACCGTCTACCCGTTCGCCCCCGTCAAGCCGACGGCCGCGGACACCCTCGTCGCCGCCGACACGGTGTTCGCCGACGACGGCTGGTCGGTCGTCACCCTGAACCGCCTGTGCGACGTGGAAGACCTGCTCGACAGCCTGGAAGCACATCAGGTGTGTGAGCGGGAAGTGCGGGTGGTGGGCAACAGCAGTTTCCGCGTGCGGTGGAAGTGAGATCGGCTCCGGCTCTCGGCGAGAGCCGGCCACCCTATCAGGCCCGCATTTTCTCCCCGTCCCACGTCACCACCTTCGGCGTGCTGGTGTACCGGCCGGTGCCGATGCTGGCGTTCACGAACAGCGTGTCGGGCGTTTCGAGTACGCCGGCCGCTTCGTGGATGTGCCCGAACAGGTGCAACTTCGGCTTCAAGACCATCAGTCGTGCGAGCAGGTCGGCACACCCGGCCGGGTCGCCGCGGCGGGTCATGTCCAGGGTGCCGGCCGGCGGGCCGTGCGTGATGAGGATGTCAGTGTCGGCGGGGATGAGTGCCCACTTGGCGGCCAGTTCCGGCCCGCGATCCAGGTTGAACGCCCAGTCGAAGAATCGCGGCTGCCACGGGCTGCCCCACACCTTCAAACCGTCGATCTCGGTTCCGCTGTCTTGCAGATAAACGGCGTTCGTGATCCGCCGGCGGGCGTCAGCCGGGTCGCGCTCGAAGTGGAAGTCGTGGTTCCCGCAGATGACCAGCTTGCGCGGGTGGGGGAGTGTGCCGAGCCAGTCGTCGAACTCCGACACGTCACCCGGCTGACCGTGGTTGGACAGGTCGCCGGCGAAGAGGAACACGTCGCCGGGCGGTACCGCAAGTTCGCGGTGCCGCCCGTGCGTGTCGCTGACGCAGACCAGGGTGAGCATCGGCTCACTTGTCCTTGCGGTCGGTCACTTCGGCGCCGGCGTCTTCCACCACCTTCTCGAAGCGGTCGGCGTACCCCTTCATGGCGTTCCGCGCCCGCATCGGCCCGAAGATGCCCTGCCACCACGGGTTGCCCCACTCGAGCACCAGCTTCTGCTCGCCGGCGTCCGCCTCGGACACTTTCGCCTCGCACTTGGCGTACGCGACGAAGATGCCGAACATGATGCTCATGAACAGCGACCCCTTGCGGACGGTCATGCGGGTGTCCTTCTCCTCGTCGATGGCGAAACCTTCCTTCTTGGCGGTGGAAGCGAGGGCGTCCATCACCTGATCGGTGGTGCCCTTGATGTACATGACGATTTGCGGCACGAGCGAACCTCGGTAGGTGTGGGGAACAGAACCGGCGGTAGCGTCCGATGTACGGGGCGGCGAACCGGTCGGAAAGCGTGCGAGGAAGAAATCTGAGTTAACGGTTGCAATGTCCGACGAACGGCACGGCGGGTGTGGCGGTGAGCACGCCGTACAGTTCCGGCCGCCGCCAGTTCACCCGGTCCACCTCGTACTCGCCGGGGATGTTCACCACCTTTTTGCGGCGGGCGGCGGCCGGGTCGAGGGTGGCGTACAGGATGTCGTCGCCGTCGTGGTCGGCTGCCGCCAGCAGGGTGCCGGACGGGTGGTGAATGGAACTCCGCCCGATGTACCTGAACCCGCTCTCGGTGCCCACGCGGTTGCACGCGGCGAAGTAGACGGCGTTCTCCAACGCCCGCGCCGGCGGCATCACCCGCGCCGTCGTCATCGCCTTCTCCGCCCAGTTGGTCGGCAGCACGATCAGGTCGGCACCCAGGAGCGCCAGTACCCGCGGGAACTCCGGGAAGCCGCCGTCGAAGCACACCCCCACGCCCACCTTCAGCCCGTCCAGGTCGAACACTTCAATCGGGCCGGGGCCGGGGTCGGTGAACTTGTCCGCCCCGACGCACGGCAGGTGCGTCTTGCGGTAGCAGCCGACCAGCCCGGCCGGGCCGACCACCGCGGCCGAGTTGTACAGCTTGTCACCGGCCGTCTCGAACAGGCCGAAGACGCACCACACGCCGCGGGCGGCGCAGGCCTCGGCCACGGCACCGGTTGACGGGCCGGGCACCGGCTCGGCGGCGGCGAGGACCGCCGCCCGCGATGCGAACCCGTACCCGCTGAGCACGCACTCGGGGAACACGATCAGGTTCGCCCCGGCGTCGGCGGCGGTGTGCAACTTGGCCAACATCATCGCCAGATTGCCGGCGCTGTCGGCCAGGGTGCAGTCGGTCTGCACGACGGCGAGGGACGTGGGGGGCATGGGGAGGTTCCGGGTGGTGTTCGTCCGGGCGAACAGCGGCCTCACGGCCGCCGCTCGCCAACGGCTACTTCGCGTCGTACGTCTTCAACAGCTCCCGATACTTCGGCAGCATCGCGCCGAACGCCCCGCTCACCTGTGGGGACGGGCCGAGCCGCTGCACCGGCAGGGCCTCTTTCGCCTCCTTCGGGGCGTCCGGCGGGAGCGGCGTCAGGTGCCGGCTGATGCCTTGCGGATCGGCCGCCCTGTCGAACTGCTCCCGCGCGCGGGCCGGGTCACCGCCGAGCAGGGCGTACACCCCCCGCTGGTAGTGGGTGAGCGCCTGATACAGCAGCCGGTGGCGGAGTTGGTCCCGCGACATGTTGGCCCACATCATCACCCCCCCGCCGGTCAGCAGCACTTGCTCGGCCAGCGGAGGCAGCTGCAGGTCGAGCAGTTGGGGCAGGAGGGCCAACTCGGCGTCCGTCAGCGGGGGGAAGTCTCCCGCCCGCCACAAGTCTGGGTAGACCAGGTCGGTGATGGTCGGGAGCGACAGTTGTTTGCCCGTCCGTGCGGAGTGTAGGAACGGCGGTGGCGGGCCCATCGGGGTGGCCAGTAGCTCGGCGAACAGCGTGTCCGCCTTGCTGTAATCGCCGTTCAGCTTGGCCAGTTCGTACTCGATCATGCGGAATTTGGTCCGCTCGACCGCACGGGCGTCGGCCGAGAGGTCGGTTTTGGCCTCCAGTTTGCCGATCTCCTTGCCCAGATACCCCTGGACGTCTTCAGCCCGGCCGAGCCACAAGATCAGCCGCAGCACGTCGGCCGGGTTCGCCCCCACGTCCACCTTCGAGTCCCCCTCCTTTTCCACCATCTTGACGGCCGTTTCCAACAGGCCGGACTGCACGGCCTCGGCGAACGCCTCGGCCGGGCGGTCGGTCGCCCGCGGCGCCCGGCCCATCCGCCGGCCGACCAGCCGGTCGATCACGTCGGTCAACCGCTTCAGCCGGTCCTTCACCACCACCGGGTCCACCTTGCCGGTGGTAAGGTCCTGGGCGAACTTGTCTTGCCAGCCGGTCCAATCGTCCTTCTTCAGGTAGTCGGTCTCCACCAGCAGGGTAATCATCTCGCGGCGGTCGATCTTGTCCCACCAGTCCGGGGCCACCTGCCCGGCGAGCAGGAAGCGGCGGAACTCCTGCCAGAAATCGGCTTCGCACAGTTGCAAAGCCGTCTGCCAGAGGGGCAGCAGCCCGCGGGCGACGTCGTCCAGTTTGGCGGCCGCCTTCCGCTGCTCGTCCGCGGACGAGTTGGGCAGTGCGACCTTTTCGACCACCAGGTTGAGCTGGTTCAGGGTGGTGCGGGCGGCGTCCACATACCCGACCCGCACGGTCGAATGGCGGAACTGCTGCACCTGGAGTTGGCCAGTCGGTGTCTTGCCCACGCGGCGGAACCCGGTGACCGGGGACGGCCACCCCACTTGCAGGTACATGCGGGTGAGTTCGACCCGCGAGCGGAGGGCGTGGGCGGTGTACTCATCGGTCTCCGCTCCCGGTTCAGGCAGTCGGCCGATGGCCCGCCGCAGGGCGGTGATCACCTGCAACTCGGCGTCGGTCGGGCCGAGCGCTGGGAGCGGGCCGACGGGGAACAGGTCGGCCGGCACGTCGGTGACGGGCATGGTCGGCTTGCCGAACGCCTCGGCCAGGGACAGGTAGCCGCCGGCGGAATTCGGGTCCACCAGCAGGCCGTCGCGGGCGGCGCGGGCGGCCAAGAACGGCAGGGTCACGTCCGCCTCGGACAGCGGGTCGGGAGTCGGCTGCGGGGGGAACGGGGGCATCAGCCCGAGGGTCGTACCGTTCGCCTGGGCCTGGGCGAGCGTGGCCGTCGTCGCCCCAGCCAGTTGTTCCATCCCCTGCACCCACTGGCCGCGGGCGAGGCTCGCCTGCCGCTCCCACGCGGCCAACTGCTCGTCCTCGCGGATGCCGCGGCGGGCGAGCAGTTGGTCGATGTACCCGGCGTAGGCGTGTGCGTCGTCCAGGCCGATGGGTCGGGCCGGCGGGTGGAGCAGCAAGAGGTCGTACTCCCAACCCTGCTGCGGGGGCACGCCGGCGGAAAGGGTGGGCGGGGACGCCGGCGGCGTCCGCGGGGCGAACACCTCGCGGGCCACGTCCCAGGTCATCACCCGGTTGCGACTGGTCAGCCGGGCGTCGTCCACCATCCGGTCCACCGCCGCCTGCTCCTCGGGCGATTTGTCCCGCGCGGTCACCCGCTTCGTCTCGTCCGGGGTGAGCGACCGCGTCCGCCCGACCACCATCAGCCGCCCGTCCAGGTGCCACGGCGGGCCGTACCGCGGCAGTTCGTCCATCCGCACGCCGAACCCGCTCCGCAGGTTGTACAGGGAGTCGTGGACCGTCTTCGCGTCGGCCTGGGCGACGCTCACGTAGCCGATGCCGTGTTTGTCCGCCAGCGGCACCAGCCAGCCCTGTTCCACCGGCTTTTTCACTCGCTCCCGCCGCTCCCGCATGGCCTGCTCGTAACTCGCCTGGTCGGGGTACTTCTGCTTCCGCACCTCTTGTTGGGCCACCATCAGTTCGGCGAGGTAAGTCCTCCAGTCGGCGTACACCTGCCGCCGCACCTGCACCACGTCGGGCAGTTCCTCCCGGTGCAGGCGGTACCGCGAGGTGACGAACGACTTCTCGGCCGGCGCGTAGTAGGCCAGGTAGTCGCCCAGGTCCGGATGGGTGTTCAGCCCGCGGACGCTCCCCAGCACCTCCGCACGGGCGGGGTCGGCGTGCCACCGGGTGAACGTCTCGCCCGCCCGCTTCAGCCCTTCGTCCGGCACCACCGCCCAGCCGACGTACCGCCGCCCGGCGGCCGTGCCGTTCCACGGGTGCAACCAGCCCGGTACGGCCGACACCAGCAGCGTCACCACCCCGGCCATGCAGACTACTCGCCCGGTCCAGCAGCCGATGAGCACCACCCGCCCGAGTTGGTCCGGCAGCTTGGCGAGCGGCGGGACCCACCGCCCGAACCCGTTCAGGTGGGCGGCCACGAACGGCACCGCCACCAGCATGGCGTAAGGCACGAACCGGGCGTGGATGAAGGCGGCGAGGACCGTGAACACCAGCCACACCAGCAGGTGCGACAGCCGCCCGAGTCGGTGCCCCGGCCCGCGGGCGAACGACCCCGCGGCGGCCGCCGCCCCCACCACCCACAGGATGAGGGTGAACAGGCCCGACGGGTTGTTGCCGAGAATCGGGTTGCTCAGGTAGCCGGGTTCACCGTCGTTCGCCTCCGGCGAGGACGGCGCCTCCCCCTGGTGGAACACCGAGTACGTGTAGCGGTACAGGTCGGTGTCTTCCTTCAGCACGTCGGCGGTGGCGAAGTCGAGTTCGAAGGGGACCAGTTGGGCGAGCGCTTCGCCGGGGTTGCGGGCCAGCCCGCCGAGGAACGTCGGGTTCAAGAGCACCGCCGCCGCGCACAGCAGCAGCGCCCGCCACAACGCCGGACGCGGGGGCGACGCGCGGAAGGGGTCGTCGCCGGACGCCGGCGGCGGGTCGGCGCGGAACACCTTGGCGTCCACCCAGTCGCCGGCCAGGATCAGCCCAATCATCAGCGGGGAGAGGAACGCGAACGAGTCCACGTTCGCCCACACCGCCGTCAGCCCGCCGAGGATGGCCGGCACCCGCCACTTGTTCCCCTTCGCCCAGTCGGCCGTGTACAGCACCGCCAGAATGCCGGCCATCACAGGCAGGGCGAACACCTGCGGGCGGAGGTGCGTGAACGCCCCGGCCGCCACCGCCGCCGCCGCCGCCGCCACCGCCCACGGCCAGAGCGGGGCGCCGGGCTTCTTCAACAGGAAGAGCAGCCCGAGCGCCGCCGCGAACGCGATCGCCTTCACCCCCACGGCGATGGCCCCGGACGAGTCCATCGAGTGCAGCACGTACAGCAGCACCTCGCCCAGCCAGTTGGCGTTCACCCACGGGCGGTCGGCGGCGGTGTAAGTGAACGGGTCGCCGCCGACGGGGTACTGGAACTGCGTGACCAGCCGGCCGGCCGCGAGGTGTCGCCACAGGTCCGGGTTGCGGGCGACGAACGAGGCGAGCACGAACGCCAGCACCACGGCGATGATAGCCAGGGCGATGTCGAACGGGCGGAACCACTCCGGCCAGGTGAGTGGGGC
>JANNDF010001108.1:0-2854 GCA_031387445.1 Planctomycetia bacterium | reverse complement strand
CTTTCCAACCGGCCCCTCACGGGGCACGGCTCGCCAGTTCGCTACCGCACGTAGGCCCGCACGAATTGCGTGTTGCCGGACGTGTCGCGGCCGTTCATGCTCCACACTTCGGTGCCGTCCGGCGCCCGCTCCGTCAGCTTGCCGTACCCGGAGTCGGCGGTCAGGATGTTGCCGTTCGGCAACCGCTGGATGGACATCGGGCTGCTCACGTTCGTCCACTTGGCCCCGCCTTCGGTCGGCTTGCCCGTCTTCAGGTCGTACTCCTGCATCTTGGCGTTGTTCTGGTCGAACAGCATCACCTTGTCGTCGCCCGTTTGAATCAGCGTGTTGCGGTGGTACGGCTGGGTGGTCATCTTCACCGGCTTCCGGTCGGCGACCTCCTTCCCCTTCGCGTCGAGCACGACCAACTCGCCCTGCGCCTGGTTCTGGGTCATCACCAGCATCACGTACTCGCCGTTCTTCATCTTCACCACCCCGTTCAGGTCGTTCTTCGGCTGGTTCTTGTTCAACTCGGGGCGGGCGTAGCTGAGCACCGTCTTGCCGTCCTTGTCGAACTCGGTGAACCCGTTCTGGTGCATGGCGATGACGTTCCCGCCCTCCAACTCGGTCAGCCCCTTCGACTGGAAGCCGAAGCGGGCGGCGTTGGCGTTCTGCTGGATCGCCCACGACTTGAGGATCTTGCCGGTGGAGTCCCGCACCTGCACCTGGTTCACGTAGTAGTCGAGCGTCAGCACCGTGCCGTCGCTCCGCACGAGCGCGTCGAACAGGTTGCCGTTCTGGTTGGCGAACCCGATCCGCCCCTTCTCCTTCTCGTCCGCCCCGTACTCGATCACGTTCACCTGCTGCTGGTTGGCGTAACTGGTGGTCACCAGCACCAGTTCGCCCAGCACGGTCAGCTTCACGTCCGTCTTGGCCAGGTCGGTCTTGACCGACGCCCCCTCCCACCACTTCTTCCAGGCGTCGCGGCACTTCACCCGTGCGTCTTTGCTGGCGGCCGTCTCTTTGGTCGGGTTGTTCGGGTCGCGGGCGTGCTTGCACCGCTCCTTCGGCGCGTCTTTCCCGGCCACCTGCGAGAGCAACTCCTCCGCCTGCCAACTCTGCCCGCGGGTCATCGTCGGCATCAGGTCGATGAGCACCCCCACCGCCTCCTTCTCCCGGCAGTCGAGCAGTAGCGCCTTCGCCACCGCGAACCGCACCGTGTGCTCCTTGTCGTTCTTGGCGATGTCCACCAGTTTGGGCAGCACCTCCTTGAACCGTACCCGCAGATCGGGCGTGCCGCCCGACGCCAGCGCCACCGCCGCCACCTGCCGCCGTAGCGGGTCGGTGTCGGTCAGGGCGTCCGCCAGCACCTTGGCCGGCTTGCCGTTGCTCCCGGCGTTCGCCGTCATCGCCTCCTGGATCAGGTCCACCAGTTGCCCGCTGTCGGCCAGCGGCAGGTAGGCGAACAGGGTGGCCGCCGCCTCGTCCGACTTCACCTTGCCCAGCGCCCGCACCACCGCCGCCGTCACGTCCGAGCCGTACTGCTTGTCCTTGGCCAGCTTCCGGAGGGTGTCCTGAGCGCGGTACTGCACCTCGGCGTCCGGGTTGTCTTTGGCCTGCTTCTTCAGCACGTCCGCCGCCAGCCCGCCCATCTTCAGCAACTCGTCCTGGGCGGCCACGCGGTCGTCGAACGCGGCGTCGGCGTTCATCTTCCGCACCAGCACCATGATCTTGTCGATCTGGTCGCCGCTCAGGGTGCGGGTCTTCAGGTACTTGATCAGCCCGGCCGTCTCGTCCACGGTCAGCCCGGCCGCGTCCAGTGCCTTCTTGTCGGCCGTTTGTTGGGCAGCGACCCGCGGGTCGGGCTTCGGCTCGGGCTTCACCGGTTCGTCCTTCACCGGCTCGGTTTTCACCGGATCGGCCGGCTTCACCTCTTCCTTCTGTGCGAACGCGGGAGAGGCGACGAACAACAGGCCGAACACGCCGACCGACGGCAGCAGCCGGACAGAACGCATGGCGGACTCCGGGTGAAACGACAATGGGAATGATTCTACGGCTGTGTGGTGCAGGCCGGGAGGGGAAACAGGGCGGGTGGCAGGGACGGCGTTACAAAACGGGGGTGGGTGGTTCGCACCAGCCCGCTCACAGGAGCGGAAAACCACGGCCCGAAGCGCAAACGTGCCAGTTGCGCAAGCATTTACGGCGAGTCCTTGAGTGCTCGCGGCACCGGAAAATGATCCGCCTTGACCATCCTCCTTGCCGCGGGCATACCTGCCGGCACTCGGGGGGATGGCGATGAACTGCCGCGTGCGGGGTTCGTGCTGGCTGGCGGTCGGGCTAGCGGTCGTGGCGGGCGGGTGTGCGTCCGTGCCGCCGCTCGACAACCCGCTGCTCGTCCGCGCGCGGGTGGCCGACGTTGCCGGCACGACCGACCCGCCGACCGGCCGACCGGGGTGTGCCAGCTACGACGACGTCTACGAGCGGTTGCTCGACGCGCTGGACGACGAGTTCGAGATCGTCCCCGGCTCGCGGTACTCCCGCGAAATCCGCACCTACCCGCGGATCGCCCCCGGCTACGAACAGCCGTGGAAGCCCGGTTCTCCCGACCCGGCCGAGCGGTGGACGGCCACCTTCCAGGCGATCCGCCACTTCGCCATCGCCCGCATCGTGGAGGCGGACGGCGGATACCGGGTGTCGGTGGAGGTGTACAAGGAGGTGGAGACGGTCGGCATTCCCATGGTCCCGCAAGGCGGGCCGGCGGTGTTCCGCTCCGCGCCCGTCTCCGACCGCACGTTCGACACCCCGGTCGGCCCCGGCACGGCCGAACGCAACTGGACTCCGGCCGGCCCCTTCCCCCACCGCGACTTCGCCTTCG
>JANNDF010001084.1:0-4781 GCA_031387445.1 Planctomycetia bacterium | reverse complement strand
GGGTGGTTCTTCCACCCGGCGGCTCACACCGCTCGGCTCGTCAGCTTTTCTGCGGCCCTATCATAGGCCGGATGAATGAACCAACTTCGGTGGCACGTTCCCCCCTGGTCCGGGCGTGGCAGTGGTGGATCGGGGATTCCGGCCGTGCGGTGTTCGTGTGGGTCGGGTGGGCGGTGTGCAGCGTGGCCATTTTGAATTACGCCCTCCGTTTCAGCGTGAACATCCCCGCGTGGGAGGAGTGGCTGACGCTCCCGCAACTGCTCGGCGAGTCCGACCCGTGGCCGTGGTTCGTCGGCCGGTTGCAGGAGCACCGGTATGTGATCGGCCGCGTGACGCTCTGGCTGGTGTTCCACACCAGCGGGGGCGACTTCCGTGCCGGGTGCGCGGCCAGCGCGGTGCTCACGTCACTCGCCGCCGCCGTGCTCATGCGCACTGCCCGGAAGCTGCGGGGGAGCCACCACTACGCCGACCTCCTGCCGGTGTTCCTGCTGCTCAACCCCGGCTCGTGCGAGAACTTCTTCCTCGGCTACCAGATTGCGTTCGCCTGGGACGTGCTGTTCGCCGCCCTGTTCATCCGCGTGGCAGCCGACGCCGACACTCGCCCCGCCCACGCCACCGGCTCGCGGGCGGCCGGCTTACTGGCGTTGCTCTCTCTCGGCGGGTGGATCGGGCTGTCGTTCGTGCCGCCGGGGGCGTGCTGGCTGCTCTGGCTGGCGTGGCGGGGCGGGTGGCGGTCGTGGTCGGCGGCCGGTCTGGCGGGGGCGGCCGTTGCACTCGTCGGGTACTTCGTGTGGAACTACTGGGAGCTGAAGCAGAACCCGCTGCCCGGCGAACCGCCGCAGAACGACCCGGTCACGATGCTCCGGGTGCTGACCGAGTACGCCGCGCTCATGTTCGGCCCACGGGGGACCAAATTCCCGGTGACGCTCGGATGGGTGGGGGTGGCGGTGTTCGCGGCGACGGTAGTGGCGCTCGGCGTGCAGGCGGTGCGGGCGCCCCGCCGGGCGGCGGCGGGCGGCGCGCTCGTGGTGGTGCTGGCGGTCGCCATCATGGGGGTCGCGCTGTCGCTGCGACGGCCGAGCGGGTTCGCCGCCCGGAACATCCCCCTGCTCGCCCTGGTCGGGTCGGTGGCGTTCTTGTGGATGGGCCGGTGGGCGTGGGACCGGTCGCGCTACCACCCCCTGCGGGCGGTGCCGTTCGCCGGGTCAATCCTGGTCGCCGTCGGCGGCGGAGTGATCACCTTCTACGGTTGGGCGGAAGGGCTGGTCATCGGCAAAGACCACCGCGACCGGCACAAGGCGGTGTCGCACGACCGCGAGATGCCCGTGCGATTTCTGGCCAGCAAGCACTACCTGTTCCCCGACCCGCTGATGGTGGAGCGGTACCAGTCGCTGAAGCGGTGGGGTCACCCGAGCATGGCCGGCGTGCCTGACGACCCGCCGTGTGTCGAAGGGGCCGACCTGCCGTTCGAGCCGTTCGCCGGGGCGATCCCGAAGGACCCGCACCCGCCCGGCCCTCGCGGCCCGCAGCCCATGTGGCGGGCGGTGCTGCCGCAACCGACTCATCTGGTGGGTGTCCGGCTCTCCTTTCGCTATTCCCGGGCGAGCAATCAGCTCCCCATCATGGTGCTGTGGTCGCGGCCCGACGGCACGGTCGGCACGGCCGTTTGCCTGCCGTGGGTGATTAGCTACGTCTGGACGATGGACTTCCCGATCAACGAAGTGGCGACGGCCGTGTGGGTGCGAACCGACTACGACCCCGACCCGATCCAGCCCGTCCGACTGGTGCCGCTGGTGGCGCCGTGAGGTGGGGCCGTTCGACTGGGTGCGGGGGAGCGCATCGTTTTGCAATGGAGGCCCGACCGTGTGGGGGGGCGCGTGAGGCTCACGCGCCTTCCCGCACGGTCGGGCCTCTGACCTCGACCGCCACCGGGCCGATGGGTCCGGTGGCGGTGATGCTCACCTCGTTCCGAACGTCCAGTTTGCTCGTCACGTCGAACGCGAACACGCCGTCACTGTCACCCAACTTTTCCCCGTTCAAGCACACCTCCGCGCCGCTCGGCGTTTCGCCCACCAGCCACACGCTTTCGCCGTCGCCCAGCGTCCGCGGGCGGCCGAACCGCCGGCGGTGGCGGGTGCGTCCGTCGGGCAACGCTTCCGTCTCCCACGGCGGGCGGAGGGTCATGCGGTGCGGCTCGCTCACGCCTTCGCCTCCGGTGCCGCCTGCCGCTTGCCGCCAATCCAGTCCCACATCTGTCGCCACAGTTTGCCGAGCGACGCCGTGACCGACTTGTGGTGAACGTCTCCCAACCCGAGCGTGAGCGCCAGTTCCGCTTCCATCTTGCGATACCGGGGGGGGAACCGCAGCCACGTACCGCCCGCCCCGCCCACCTCGATCAGCCGCGGCACCATCCCGCCGCTCGCCACCGCCACCCGCTCCCACGGGATCGGGATCCGCCGCCGCCACAGGATGAACCACCGCCGGTAGACGAATTCCAGGCCGCTCGGCCCCCGCTCCACCCTGCCGTAGATGCCCACCGGCACGCCGGGGATGCCGAGCGCGGTGAACGCCCTCACCGGCGCGCCGGGCTTCGGCTTCGCGCCGAACATGCGGCCGAGTACGTCGCGGGTGAACACCCACCCGATCACCGACAGCCGCAGGGCGAGCGGCACCATGAGCAGGCAGAGCAGGGTGACCGGCAGGGCCAGCGCGAACCCGAACACCGGGTGGATGGCCGCCGCCCCGGAGATGACGCCGACGACGGCCGTGCGGAACGCCTTCAGCGCGGTGTCCACGAACGGCACCGGGTTGAGCAGGATGGCCACCTCGACACTGTTGAACACCACCCACACGGCCAGGTGAACCCCGCACATGAGCAGCCACAGGATCACGTTGCCGGCGTGTTCGATGAACGCGGGCGGCGGCGGCGGGGTGTCGGTCAGTCCTTGCACCTGCGGGCCGGCCGGGTCGCCGCCGAACGCCGACGCGCCGAGGTACACGACCGCGAACACCGCACCGAGGGCGTGGAAGGCCTGGGCGAGCGCGTCGAGTGGCATCTTCAGTTGGCTGAACACCGTCAGGATGGTGTCCTTGAACGCGACCATCAACACCAGCACCAGCATCGGCCCCCACATCCACGGCTGCGAGAAGAAGCCGAGGTTGTCCTTCCGCTCGTCGGGCGTGTTCAGGTATTCGACCGCCCCGCCCACGCCCATGACCAGCCACGGCGATTTGCCGGTGAGCGCGGCGAGCGACAGCTTGCCGCACACTTTCTCGCCGGTGCCGTAGGTGGACTTCACCTCCGCTTTGGGCGGCGGGATCACGTCCGCGCGCACGCCGGCGGCACAGACGAGCAACGCGAACAGCACGAGCAGCGGGCGAACAGTCACGGGCGGCCCTCGCAGGACGCAGACAGTTTACGCCTCGTCGGGCTTCCGGTACTGGTTCGCGCGGATGTTCTTGGCGGCGGGCGTCACCGTCACGGCGACCCGCTTCGCACGGGTTTCTGGCCGCTTCGCCAAAGTGATCCACTGGAAGATGCCCTTCCGCACGCCGGGCGGGAAGGCGTCGAAGTGTGCCTTCGCTTTCGAGTTGGCGTTCAACGCCGCGGCGAGGTCGGGCGGCATCTCCATCCGCTCGACGGCGTCGAGCATCGTCCAACTGCCGTCCTTCTTCGCCGCGTCGATCTTCGCCTGCCCGGCCGGGGTCATGAGTCCGTCCGCGATCAGCCGCTTCACCCGCTCCTTGTTCGTGCGTGCCCACCCGCTGCCGGTCTTCCGCGGGGCGAAGTAGAGCATCGTCCGCTTGTCGTCGAGCTTGTTCGGCTTGCTGTCCACCCAGCCGAAGCAGAGGGCTTCTTCGACTTGCTCGGGGTAGGGCAACTGCGGTTCGCCGCTGCCCTTCTTGAAGTAGACGAGCCACACGCCGGTATTGGTCGCGTGGTTCACCACCAGCCACGCCCGCCACTCGGCCCGCGTGCGGCACTCCACGCTGTTCGTCGGGGGCGATTTGGAGTTGGACATCCGTGACACTCAGAAATGCGGAGTGCCGCCCGGCAGGCGGCACCTACCGGAACGCCACCCACTCACCGGACGCCCAGTCGTACACCTCGTTCGGCGTGTACCGGGCCTTGTATTCGAGCGACGAACACCCCTCGACGAAGTACCCGAGGTAGACCCACGGCAGCCCGCGGGCCTTCGCCGCTTCGAGGCCGCACAGCACGTTCCAGGTGCCGGGGGAGCGGTCGCGGATGTCGGGGTCGTAGTAGAAGTAGATGAGCGACAGGCCGTCCGGCACGGCGTCCACATACCCCACGCCGACGAGTCGGTCGTTCAGGTAGTAGCACCACTCCTCGTTGTCGAACGGGTTGTCCACGAACGCCTCGGCGTACTCCTCCGGCGACTCCGGGTCGCGGTCGGGCCAGCCCTTGTTGTCGGTCTGGAAGGCGTGAAAGCGGTCGTACAGGGCGAGCTTCTCGTCGGTCACGCTCGGCCGGCCGACGCGGACGGTCAATTCGCCGGCGTTCATGTTCGCCACCCGTTTCATGCTCTTGCTGGCTGCGAATCGCGCGACATCAATGCGAAGTGGCTGACACCGCCGACAGGACGGGCATTCGGGGCGGAAGAGGGCGTGACCGAACCGCCGCCACCCGCGGAGCATCCGCTGGCTGTACTCGGCCGCGGAGATGCCGCGGACGAGGTCGTACCGCAGACTCCACGTCTGGTCGGGCAGGTAGCCGCACGGCCCCGGCGGCGACGCGAAGGTGTAGAGGAGTTCCATTG
>JANNDF010001023.1:0-2631 GCA_031387445.1 Planctomycetia bacterium | reverse complement strand
AAATGGACGCCCTCTTTATGTGGGGGGGGGCTTTTATTATGTTTTTGGTGGTGGGTTTGGGTATTATGTGAAATATTGTTTCCCGCTACCCACTGGGTTGCGGTTCTAACTCCTACGCGCTCGCCTGCGGCTCGCGGCTACGAAGATGTCACTTCTTCCCGAACGCCTCCTCGAACAGCTTCTTCGTCGCCGCCCAGCTCTTCTCGTCGGCGTCCTTGTCGTACTTCATGCCGTCGATCTTGCGGGCGTCGGCGTCCTTCACCGTGAAGCTGTGCACCACCCCTTTGTAGTCGACGAAGTCCAGGCTCACCTTCGCGTCGGCCATCGTCTTCTTGAACGTCTCGATCGCCTCCGGCTTGATGAAGGCGTCGGCCGCCCCGTGGTGGACCTGCACCTTCGCCTTGATCCCCTTCGCCTCGTCGGCCTTCAGCGGCGGCAGCGCCGCGTGGAAGGTGGACACCGCTTTCAGGTCGGCCCCGCTCGCGGCCAGTTGCAGCGCCGTCGTGCCGCCGAAGCAGTAGCCGATGGCCGCCGTCTTCGTCGCGTCCACCAGCTCACTGCTCGTCAGCACCTTGTACGCCTCCTTCGCCCGGCCCCGCCACACGTCCACGTTCGCCCGCACCATGCCGGCCATCTTGCCCGCGTCCGTCGGGTGATCGACCACCTTGCCGTCGCCGTACATGTCGGCCGCGAACGCCACGTACCCGAGCTTGGCCAGCTCCTCCGCCTTCGCCTTCGCGTGCCCGTCCAGCCCCCACCACTCGTGGAACACCAGCACGCCCGGCCGCTTGTCCTTGCTGGCGTCGTCCCAGTACAGTTCGCCGGCGAAGGTGACGCCGTCGAACTTGTACTCCACCTTCTTCGACTTGACCGCTCCGAACGCCGCACTCCCGCCGACGGCGAGGAGCACCGCGGCCACAGCAAACCGACTCATGGGGAAGCCTCCGTGTTGGGCCGGCTGAGCGACGCCGGTCGGGTTCAAGATATGATGATCTCCGCCGACCCTCACCCCCCGTCCGCACTCATGCCAACGACCTTCCGACTGCCGCACCGTCGCGTGCGGCTGTTCTTCGACCGCGACCGGCGGGAGGCCGAAAAGCTGGCCGAGGCGGTGCGGCCGTTCGTCGCGGAACCGGCCGAGGCCATCGTGGTCATCGGCGGGGACGGCACCATGCTGCGGGCCATCCGCACCCACTGGCCCGACCGCCTGCCCTTTTTCGGCCTGAACACCGGCCACCTGGGGTTCCTGCTGAACGACCCGTCCGACGACTACTGGGACCGCGACCTGCGGAAGTACCGCCTGCCGCTGCTCGACGTGGAGACCGTCACCCCCGGCCAGAACCCGAAGAAGAACGTGGCGTTCAACGACTGCTGGGTGGAGCGGGAGACCGGCCAGACGGCGTGGATCGAGGTGTGCGTGAACGGCGTGCCGCGGATGGAGAAGGTGGTGGCCGACGGCATGCTCATCTCGACCGCCGCCGGCAGCACCAGCTACGCCCGTGCGATGGGCGCCACCCCGCTGCCGTTCAACGCCGAACTGCTCACGCTCGCCGCGTCGAACGTGCTGCTGCCGGCCTTCTGGCGGCCGGCCGTGCTGCCGCTCGACACCACCATCCGCCTGCGGAACCTCGACCCGAAGAAGCGCCCGCTCCGCGGGTTTATCGACGGCATCGCCCAGGGGCCGGTGGCGGAGATGACGGCCAAGTCGAGCGACACGGCGGCGGTGGAACTGCTCTTCGCCCCCGAATACGACCCGGTGGCGAAGCTGGCCGTCACGCAGTTCCCGGAGAAGTAGGCGACCCCATGAACACTACCACCCTGCCGCAGTCGCTGCTCGTGTTCGCCGGGGGTGGGGCGGGGGCGGTGCTGCGGTTCTGGGCGGGCGAGTGGGTGAGGCAGTTCGACTGGGGCCGGCAGTTCCCGTGGGCCACCCTCGCCATCAACGTGGTCGGGTCGTTCGTGCTGGGCGTGGTGGCGACGGCGTTTGCGGGCGACGACAAGGCGAGTTGGCGAATGCTGCTCGGCGTGGGCGTGTGCGGCGGGTTCACCACGTTCAGCACGTTCAGCGTGGAAACGCTCCAGATGATCGAGCAGCAGCGGTACTTCGCCGCCGGCGGGTATGTGCTGGGGTCGGTGCTGGCGGGGCTACTCGGCGCCTGGGCCGGGTGGCGGCTGGCGCGGGGATGAGGCCCGGTTTGCCGCGAGACGAAGGCGAGCGCGCACCGGAACCGGCCCTCGACCCGAAGAAGAAGCCGAAGCTGCCCCGCCCGACGCAGCCGTCGTTGTTCGACGTGATCGACGGCGACGCCTCGTTCGACTTCGGGCTGAACGCGCCCGTCGATGACGGCTGGAAGACCGACTACCAGTGCATCGACACCGCCGACAAGTTCACCGACTTCCTCGGGGAGTTGCAGAGCCAGAAACGCTTAGCGTTCGACCTGGAAACGACCGCACTCGACCCGCTGCGGTGCCAGATCGTCGGCTACGCCTTCTGCTGGCAGGCGGAGAAGGCGTACTACCTCCCCGTCCGTGGGCCGAAGACGGACGCCGTCCTCGACCCGGCCGCCACGCTCGCCGCACTGAAGCCGATCCTCGAAGACCCCGCCATTCAGAAGGTGAACCAGAATATCA
>JANNDF010001015.1:0-3236 GCA_031387445.1 Planctomycetia bacterium | reverse complement strand
CGCCCACCACCGAAGCGCCGTTCGCCCGGCTGGCCCGAACGGGTCACTTGCTCTTCAACTCGAAGTTGAACTCGTTCGGCTTGCCGGCCTCGACCTCCCGCATGATCTCGGTCTTTTCGTTGTACCGCGGGGGCAGCAGGTTCACCTCGGTCATCTCGTCGTACCCCGGGCCGTCGATGACCGGCTTGCCCTCCTTGCGGAGTTTCTCTTTCGTGGTCATCTTCTCGCTGGCGGTGATCATCACCTTGCACTTGCCCACCGGGGCATTCCCTTCATACTTGCCGTCGAGGATGTTGATGACGCTCGACGGCTGTCCGTTGCTGGCATCGAACACGACGGTGCCGGTGGTCAGCGGCTTGCCGTCCAGGGAGACTTTGCCGGACACTTTCGCCTTCTCCTGCTCCTTCGGCTTGTCCGGCCCGCAGCCGACCAGGGCGAACAGCGCCACGGCCGCGACGGCGGCGAACGTCTTTTTCATCGGGTGGACTCTGGGTGGGAGGGGGGAACAGGCCGCCCCGCCGCGCGAACGGCCGTGCGGCGGGGCGGTCGGACTGCGGGGGCGCGGTCAGTAGTCGTTGCCGACCACCTGGCCGTCGTCGCGGATGGCGAGCCGGCCGAGGGTGGCAACCGGGGTGCTGTCGCGAAGGAACTTGACGCTGCCGTCGCCGAACAGCGAGTTCAACCCGCCGGTGTGCGCGGAGTTGATCGGGATGTTGGTGCCCATGTTCTGACACACCCCTTGCAGGCCGCAGTGCCCGTCGCCGTTCGTCCACCCTCGCTTCTGGTTCACCTGGTAGCGGATGGTGGTCATCTGAAACGTCCGCAGGTCGGTGTTGTTGCCGACGGCCGGCGGGGCCAGGGCGGGGTTCCGCCAGTACCCGATCATGAACCCGTGCAGCAGGCCGGCCCCCCACGTCTTGCGGGTGCCGTCGGCGGTGTACAGGAAGTCGTTCTGCTCGGCCACCACCATGGTGTTGCTGGTGCCGTCGGTGATGTTCACCAGCGCCACCTTGCCGCCGGGGAAGAGGGTGCCGCCGCCGCTCAGGATGCCCCCGGTGCAGCAGTTGGAGGTGCCGGTGTTCGGGGTGTTGATCCTCGTGTCGTTGAATCCCGGGATGAGGCCGTTCACCGCCCCCGAGATGCCGACGTAGTGGTTGCTGGACACGTTCGACCCGGAGTACGGGTTGGGGGCGGTGTCGCCCACCGGCGAACTCGGGCACAGGTAGGTCTTCATCTTCGCCCCGGACGCCCGCACGTAGTTGTTCGTGCTGCCCCACCCGGACCCGCCGGGGAAGGTGAAGAGGGCGAACAGGTTGCCCTGTTCGATGTACGGCAGGATCCGCACCGTCCAGGCGCTGCCCCACCCCTCGCCGCCGGCGGTCCCGTAGGGCGGCATGTCGGCCGACCCGCCGACCGGCAGTTGGCCGACGGCGTCGTGGTAGGCGTGCAGGGCGATGCCGATCTGCTTCAGGTTGTTGCTGCACTGCATCCGCGCGGCGGCCTCGCGGACCTTCTGCACGGCCGGCAACAGCAGGCCGATCAGGATGGCGATGATCGCAATCACCACCAGCAACTCGATGAGCGTGAACCCGGTACGGGTTCGGGACGGAGTGCGTGACACCAGACCACCTCCACGGAACATGAGGAGAGGAAGAGGGAGGCCGAACACGGTGGGGAGAATATGACCCACCGTGTGAAGAGCGTAACCAGACGGGTTGGCGTTTGCAAATCCGATTCAGCCGTGAAAGGATAAAATCCGGTTCACGGTTGTGGCGGGCGTCCGCCGGAGTTCGGCTTGGGCGGTTTGGCGTTGGTGCCGGGTTTCGGCCGGGCGGCCACCGGCTTCACCTTCGCCTTCGACTTCCGCGGGCGGTACACGGGCACCCCGCCGGGGTACGACTTGGACAGTTCCCGCAGCTTCGCCCGCGCCCGGCTGAGCACCGCCCCGATGCTGTTCACCGGGATGTCCAGTTCGGTGCTCATCTCCTCGTAGGTGTGCCCCTCCATGTAGAACAGCCGCACGATCTGCTGCTCCTTCCCCTTCAGCCGCCGCAGGAGTGCCTCCACGTCCTCCAACTTCTCCATCGCTTTGGCCGCCGCCGGGTCGTCCGCCTCGTCCGTCGTTACCGGCTTCGCCTCCCCTTTGCGAATCGCCTCCCGCACCTGCTGCCGGCGGGTGATCTCGTGGACGCAAATCCGCCGGGCGATGACCGTCAGGTAGGTGCTCAGGCTGGCCGACCCGCGGAACTCCTTGAGCGCCTTGTAGTCGTTGGTGATCAACTGCACCAGCACCTCGGCGGCGATGTCCTCCACGTCCTCGGGCGTCAGGCGGGCGCTCCGCAGGTGGGCGGTGTGGTGGATGGCGTGGTAGATGAGGCTGAGGTAGCGGTCAACGAAGTCGTTCCACGCGCCGGCCTTCTTGGCCACCAGGCGCTGGAGTAACTCTCGGTCCACGTCGGTGAGCGACACGGCGAACCCCTCGCGGGCGGAACGGGCGCGTGCTATCACCGTAGCCGGCAGCGGCGTGCGGCTCAACCGGTGGCGGCGGAATGTGGGCGAAGTGGGGTGGGAGTTTGGCGGAACAGGTGGACCCGGCGCGAACTGGACCCTGCCTCCCAGAGGCCGGCTCCAGGAAAACACCTCAACAGCCGGTCAGTCCCGCGGTTGGCGAATCATGTCTTCG
Organism: Planctomycetia bacterium; assembly: GCA_031387445.1. GTDB lineage: Bacteria > Planctomycetota > Planctomycetia > Gemmatales > Gemmataceae > JALHQU01. The sequence goes on along the minus strand of JANNDF010001015.1, from coordinate 553 downwards.
GCGAGGTCTTCCCATTTCACTTCCTGAATGCCGCGGTGCAACATGTCCTCGTACAACCCGGAGGAAGTGGGGGCGGCGGCGGTCAGTTCGTCACGGAGTTGACGCGAGAGCAGCTTGATCGCCACCTCGTCGAGCGGCTTTTCGCTGGCGCGCACCTGCGGGCTGTTGGCGGCGGCTTGTTTGGCGCGGGCGGCCTGCTCCCGCCAGTATGGGCCCGCTTTCGGGTCGGTCCCCACGTACTCGCCGACCATGCGGGTGGCCCAGTTCGGCTCCCCGCCCGCGTACGTGTTCCGCCCGCGGCCGGTGGACGTCTTCTGGTTCTCCGGGAGCGCCCCGCCGTTCAGCGAGTCGTACACCGCCCCGGTGCGGGCCGGCGTCTTGGACGCGCCGGACGGGTCGACGAAGTAGTTGGCCACCGCCTGCCGCGTCTTCTGGTCCTGCGAGCCGATCCACATGACCATGAAGAAGGCCATCATGGCCGTCACGAAGTCGGCGTAGGCCACCTTCCACGAGCCGCCGCCCTTGCCGCCGGCCATTGCCTTCTCCGGTGAAC
>JANNDF010000978.1:0-3426 GCA_031387445.1 Planctomycetia bacterium | reverse complement strand
GTCGACGCGCTGAGCGGAGCGAGGGCGGCGGGTGAGGGGGCAACCCCTGAAGCCGGGCCGGGTTCGCCCTCACCGCCCCGCGGGGCCGGCGCTGATGCCCTGGATGCGGGCCTTCGGCTTGGTCAGGTCCACCAGGATGGGCTGGGGCGTCGTCACCTCGCTCTTGTTCCCGGCCAGGTCCCAGGCGGCGAACCGCAGGTACACCTTCGGCGTGGCCAGGTTGAGCGGCGGCTGCCACGAGTAGCTGCCGGAGTTCTCGATGCGGGTCGGCGTCGGGCCGTCGGTGCCCGTCACCGACTTCCACGGCCCCTGCGGGCTTTCGGCGTACTCGATGGCCACCGGGTCGCGGCCGAGGTTCTTGTCCGTCGCCTCCCAGTTCAGCATCAGGGCGGCCTTGTTGTTCGGGTCGGCGGTCGGGGCGTACACCTTGATGACCGGGGCGGTGGTGTCGATCCGCACCTTCAACTCCGGGGCGGTGTTGGCGACCGGGGCACCTTCGCTCAGGCCCGCCCCGCTCACCGGCACCAGCATGAACCCGTAGTCCCCTTCCAATTCCTTGTTGAACCGCGTGTCGAGCACCACCTTCAGCGGCGTCTCGCGGCCGTCGTGCTGGCTCCACCGCACCCAACTGCGGCCGTCGTCGCGGGACACGTACAGGTCCACGCGGGCCACGCCGCTCGCCCCGCTGTCGAGGGTGTAGTTCAGCTCGAACCGCGGGTTGCGGCTGTACTGGGCGGTCGGGGCTTCGACTGCCGGAATACCTGCGGCGGGTGCGGGTGTCAGCGGCACCGGCTGCGGGTTGGTGCTGGTGGCGATCGGCTTCAGCGCTTCGGTGGTGAACGGCGGTTGGATCGGCTGCGTCGGTGCCGGCCGCGCGGCGGACGGTTCCGGGCCGAAGTTCACGCCGGGGAGCGGCCCACTCGGGGTGAACGGCTCTTTCGGGGGCGCCAGGCCGGTCGGCGGGGTGGGGGCGGCGTCGAACCCGCCAGGTGCCGCGGGCGTCGTCGGAATGCCGCCGGCGGCGGGGGTCGATCCGCTGGTCGTGGTGATCGGCCCCTTCACGTCCTTGTTCATGTGCCCGATGTTGCGGGCCAGGTCGGCCGTCGTCACCTGCACGGTGAGCGGCCCGGCCGCCGCCGGCTTGAACCGCGCCGTCCGCTTGCTGACGGCCGTCGCCGGCACCTCCTGCCAGGCCGAATCCCCGGTGCCGGCCGTCTTGTACCACACCCGCGTGTTCACGTCCGCCGGGTGCTTGTCGTCGATCCGCCACTCCACCACCGCCTCTTCGCCCGACATCTCGGCCGACGTGATGACCACCACCGGTTTGACGGTGTCGATCACCACCTTCTCGGCCGGCGGCAGCTTGCTCGGGTCTTTCGGCTCCAGCCGGCCGTCCTTGAACACCAGTTGCAGTTGCACCCAGTATTCGCCGTCCTCTTTGGCCGAGTAGTTGAACTCGGTCGTCTTGGCCGGGTCGATGCGGTCGCCGATCTCGTACAGGTTGCCGCCGTCGCGGGAGACGAACAGCAGCGCCTCCCGCAGTTCCTTTACCCGATCCGGGTGGAAGTTGACCGGCACGTTCAGCGTCCGCTTGGCGACGAACCGCACTTCGGGTGCGGGGGCTGGCGCCGTCGGTACGGGGGTAACGGGAGTGGAGCCACCGGGCAGGCCGGGCGGCGGCAGCGGCTGGGCCGGCGCGGTAGCGGCAACGAGAACCGCGAGTGCGATGGCGTTCATCCCTGACCCCCCAAGCCGCCCACACTTCCCCCGAAGCGCGACGGCTCATCGTCTGTATCGGCTGCGTCGAGTCCGGACTTGAGTATCCGGCAAAAAGTGAGCGGAATTTCTCAAGTCGGATGTGGGGTTGGGCTGTCCGCGCGACTCCCTAAACTACCCCGGCTCACCACACCGAGGGTATGGCGTGTCGCCGGACGAACTGACCGCACTCCTGGCCCGCGTGCAGAGCGGGCAACTGCCCGTGTCGGCCGCCGTTGCCGAACTCTCGCGGAGCGGCGTCGCCGAACTGCCGTTCGCCACCGTGGACCTGGACCGCGCCCGCCGGTGCGGGTTTCCCGAAGTGGTGTTCGGCGAGGGCAAGACGCCGGAGTGGGCGGAAGGGGTGGTGCGGAAGCTGGCGGCGGCGGGGCAGGATGCGTTCGTCACGCGGGTGAACGACGCCCTGGCCGCACACCTGGCCGCGGCCTTCCCGGAGGGGGTGCAGGATCGCCTCGCACGCACATTCCTGTTGCACTCGGCGAGCGAGCGCGTCACGCCCGTCGGCGACGTGCTGGTGGTGACGGCCGGCACCGGAGATTTGCCGGTGGCACAGGAGGCGGTGGTGACGGCCCGCGTGATGGGGGCGAACGCGGAGTTGATCGCCGACGTGGGCGTGGCCGGCATTCACCGCATCCTGCGGCACCGGGCGCGCCTGAACGCGGCCGACGTGGTGGTCGTGGTGGCCGGCATGGACGGGGCGCTGCCGAGCGTGGTCGGCGGGCTGGTGGACTGCCCGGTCATCGCCTGCCCGACGAGCATCGGGTATGGGGCGGCGTTCGGCGGGGTGGCGGCCCTTCTGACGATGTTGAACAGTTGCTCGGCCGGCGTGGCGGTGGTGAACATCGACGCCGGGTTCAAGGCGGGCTACGTGGCGGCACGGATGGCGCGGCGGATTCACAAGGCGTGAGTTTGAACGGTGTTCTGCTCGCTCCGCGAGCGGGTTCGGAAGACCGCTCGCGGAGCGAGCAGAACACACTCGCCGGTTCACTCGAACTGCTCGGTCCACTCGGAGTGGCCGTACTTCGACCGCACCAGTTGTTCTGCCACCGCCAGTTCCGCCGCCGTCAGCGCGCTCACCGTCCCGCCGAACTGCTGCTGAAACGAGTCGAACAACCGGCTCACGATCTGCTCGCGGCTCAACCCCGTCTGCCGCACCAGTGGGGAGACCCGCTTCGCCGCACTCGCCACGCCCTTGTCTTTCAGCTTCTCGCGGCCGATGCGGAGCACGCGCACCATCTCGCCGGGGTCCATGTCGTAGGCCATGGTGGTGTGGTGCAGCACCACGCCCCGCCGCCGGGCTTGCGCCGCCCCGCCGATCTTGCCTTCACTGCACGCGATGTCGTTGATCGGCACGTGGTGGGCATCGACGCCCAGCGACCGCAGCCCGCGGATCACCCACGCCTCGCACACCTCGTAGCTCTGCCGGATGCTCAGCCCTTCGACGGCTGATTCGGGCAGGTAGAGCGAATACGTGATCGCCCCGTGCGGTTGCAGGAACATCGCCCCCCCGCCGGTCATCCGCCGCACCACGGTGACGCCCATCTCCGCCGCGGCTGATTGATCCACTTCGTTCGTGACCGACTGGCACCGGCCGATGATGACCGCGGGTGAGTCCCACCGCCAGAAGCGGAGGGTGGGGGGGCTTCGTAG